>CACWKM010000048.1 GCA_902761475.1 uncultured Bacteroidales bacterium | reverse complement strand
ATGCGCGACTCGGCGCAAGACCTGGTGGTGGCGGCCATCAACCGCGGCGACATCGCGTCGCGCATCGTGAAGATGCGCTTCGAGCAACGTCTCGACAGCCTGCACCGCAATGCCATCAAGATTTTTTGACTGAACGATAGGTGTCGGTAGCCACGTCGTGCTGCAAGAACCCCTCATCGACCAGAAACGCCACCATGTGATGAATCTCATCGCGCGGAAACGACAGCGTGTCGATGAACTCGGCCAACTTGCGAGGACGCAGCCCTGCCATATACAAGATTCCCTGTTGCACGTCGGCAGGCGTGTGATTATGACTCATGCGCCGCTCGATGCAGCGGTCGCAGTGCCCGCACGGATGCGGCGGCTCCTCATTGAAATAGCGCAGCAGCACATCCTCGCGGCACGCCACGTCGTCGTCCACATAGTGCATCACGGCTACCACGCGCTGCTCCATGCGCTCGCGCAGGTCTTGATACACCGCACGAGGTATGAGCACGTGATTGGGAAGTTCGCGCGACGTGGTATATATAATATAAGGTGTGCGCTTGCGCGGCACATAGTGCAACACATGCATGCGCGTGAGTTCAAGCAACGACTCATAGATGGTCTCGGCGCTCAACCCGGTGTGATAGGCTATCACAGCCTCATTGATGAACACATAGTCGGCAAACAAGCCAGTGTAGAGCCGCAACAACGCTTGCAGCACGCGGTCGCAACCGGGAGTCACGGTGTGGAGGTCATACAGGTCGTTCTTGTCGGCTTGAATGATGACGCGCGACTGCGTGTCTATCTCCTCGACAAAATCGATATAACCGGCACGGGTGAGGATTTTCAAGGCACTGTGGGTGGGAAGCACCGGCAACGAGAACGTGCGGCAAAACAGACTAAAGTTGAAGTCATACATCTTGTCATAGCCCTCGCCCACGGGCACCTCCAGGAAGTTGCCCACTCGCTCATAGACGCTGCGAATGAAGTCTTTGTCGGGGAATGAGTCGTCGATGTGTCGCTGCAGGGTGCGGGCATCGGTGGCAGTGACCAGCAGTACCACATAGGAGCGCTGCCCGTCGCGGCCGGCACGTCCTGCCTCCTGATAGTATTCTTCAAGCGAATTGGGCACATCCAAATGCACCACCACGCGCACGTCGGGTTTGTCGATGCCCATCCCGAAGGCATTGGTGGCCACCATCACACGGCACTCGCCCTCTTTCCACTTGTTTTGCTTGGCCTCCTTGTCCTCGATGATGAGTCCGGCATGATAGAAATCGGCCTCAATGCCGTTGCGCTTGAGTTCGTCGGCGATGAGTTTGGTGCGCTTGCGGCTACGCACATACACGATGGCCGAGCCCGCCACACGGCTCAAGATGTGCACCAACTCGCGCATCTTCTCGGTGGTGTGCCGCACCACATAGCGCAAATTAGGCCTGGCAAAACTCTTGCGCAGCATCACGCCATTTCTAAACTCCAACTGACGCATGATGTCCTGCGCCACCTCGGCGGTGGCCGTGGCGGTGAGAGCAAGCACCGGAACCGAGGGGAAGAGTTTGCGAATCGAGGCGATTTGCAGAAACGACGGGCGGAAGTCGTAGCCCCATTGCGAGATACAATGCGCCTCGTCCACAACGATGAGGCACACATTCATCTGCTTGAGATGCTCGATGAACGACTGCGAAGTCAATCGCTCGGGCGACACGTAGAGGAACTTACAACGCCCATAGAGGCATTTCTCGTAGGTGCGACGCACCTCGGCCATCGTGAGGCCCGCATGGAGATAGGTGGCCTTGATGCGACGGTGGAGCAAATTGTCCACCTGGTCCTTCATGAGCGAAATGATGGGCGTAATCACCAGCGCCATGCCGTCGAGCGCCATGGTGGGGACTTGAAAAGTGATGGACTTGCCACCACCGGTGGGCATCAAGCCGAGCGTGTCGCGACCCGCAAGCACATCCATGATGATGTCTTCTTGCAAGTCGCGAAACTCGTCATAGCCCCAATATTTCTTCAGGATTTCATGAATCCGCTGGTTGCTGGGCGGGGTCATCGTCGTGGATTTTGATGGCCTTGACGTGAAGTTGCACCGAACTGCTGCCGCGACGCTTGCTCTCCTCGATGGTGTAGCAAATGTCGAATCGCTTGCCCTGCTTGATGGCGGGATAATAGGCCGCCATGCCAAATGCGATGCCGTTGAAGATGCGCCCTGTGTTGTCGTCGACGATTTCGAGTTTGATGTGCTCCTGATTGCGGCCCACCAGACGCGTGGTGCCGCAGTCGTGCACATTGCGAGTGACAAACACCGGTCGCACATTCTCCGGACCGAAGGGATTGAAATAGCGCATCTGGCGCATGAAGTCGTTGTTAATCTCGTCGAAGCGCAGCGCACAATCGATGTCGAGCGACGGCGTCACCTGTTCGGTGTGGATGTGCTCCTCGACATATTCAGTGAGCCTGCGACGGAACTCCGCGATGTTCTCCTCGCGCATCGACAGTCCCACGGCATTGGTGTGACCGCCGAAGTTCTCGAGCAGGTCGCGACACGACTTGATGGCCGAATAGATGTCAAACCCCCTCACCGAGCGCGACGACCCTGTGGCAAGGCCATTGCTGTAGGTGAGCACCACCGACGGGCGGAAATAGAGTTCCGACAGTCGCGAGGCCACAATGCCTATCACGCCCTTGTGCCAGTTGCGGTCGTAAATCACGATGGGCTTCTTGCCGTCGAGTTTCTGGCGATGGCGCTCAATGATTTCGTTGGCCTCGATGGTGATTTGGCGGTCCAGTTCCTTGCGGTCTTGGTTGTACTGGTCGATGCGCTTGCTAATCTCGGCAGCCTTGATGGGGTTGCGGGTGACGAGCAGTTCCACCGACTCCTGTCCGCTCTCCATGCGGCCCGAAGCGTTGATGCGCGGCCCAATCTTGAAAATGATGTCGCTGATGGTGATTTCCTTCTCGGTGAGCCCGCACAGTTTGATGATGCTGCGCAGTCCCACATTTGGCGAACTGTTCAGCCGTCGCAGTCCATAGAAGGCCATCACGCGGTTCTCTCCGGTGAGCGGCACGATGTCGGCAGCAATGCTCACGGCCACGAGGTCGAGTTTGCTCTCGAGGTCATAAACATTGCCTATGCCGTTGCTCTTGGAGAAGCCTTGCATGAACTTGTAGCCCACGCCGCATCCCGAGAGCCCCTTGTAAGGATAGTGACAATCTTCCTGCTTGGGATTGAGAATAGCCACGGCAGGCGGCAACACATCGTCGGGGACATGGTGGTCGCACACGATGAAATCAATGCCCTTGCTCTTGGCATACGCGATTTCCTCGACCGCTTTGATACCGCAGTCGAGCACAATGATGAGTTTCACGCCAATGGACGCCGCATAGTCGATGCTTTGCAGCGAAATACCGTATCCCTCGTCCTCGCGAGTGGGAATGTAGTATTCCAGATTGGACGAAAAGTGTTGCAGATAACTGTAGACAAGTGCCACAGCAGTGGTTCCGTCGACATCATAGTCGCCGTAAACCATGATTTTTTCCTTATTCCCTAACGCCTGATTCAACCGATGCACGGCCTTGTCCATATCCTTCATAAGGAACGGATCGGGCATCTGGTGGAGCGATGGACTGAAGAATGCCCGGACCTCGTCCCAGTTCTTCATGCCACGCAGCACCAGCAAGCGTGCTATCGACGGGCAGTGCGTGAAGTGTTGCGCAAGTTCCCCCTCGATAATTTGTTCGTCGGATGTTAGAGGTAAGTAATTCCATTTACTTATCATCTATGTTGTTTTTTTATAATGCGATATAGTCGACACTGGCACGCTTGCTCGGTCGCTCCCGGTCGATGCGGGGCACGCTTGCCCTCGCCGCCGATTGCCACCGCCGTGCCATGTCTCGCAGAGGGTGAGGCCTCAGGACCCCTTGGGGACCAAAAAACTGGCGCTCACGCACGAGGAGGCATCTCGTTCCTTGTCATGGGGCAAGACTCACGTCTCGATATCCCAAATGGAACTGCCACCAATGTGTTGAGATGATGGGAATTACGCCTTCAAAAGTCGTTAATGGCGAAGGTCATTGTTCTCACCATGGTTTATGCGTTGGTTTCAACCTTACAAAGTTACACATTTTATAATAATAGGCAAAACCAGCAGGACGTTATTTTTAATATAATAACAATTATTTTGTATTTTTTTGCTTTTTTGGGCGTGCTTAACTCTGTGGCACCGTGATGGGGGTTGGTCATATCGGCCATAATACCTAATTTTGCACCAAAATTTTTGAAAACCTCACATCGGTATGCAATTACTCAACATCCTTGCGCAAGTGCCCGCCCTGCAGCCCGACAGCACAGCCGTGAAAGGCATCAAGTCGGTGGGCGACTCTATCGCGGCACTCACGCCGGCCAAGATGGCCACGAGCATCAAAGACCTCGACTGGAGCGAGGTGCTCACCTCGTTGTCGAGCACCATGGTGTCGTTCACACTGCGCATCATCGCCGCCATACTCATCTTCTACGTTGGCAAACTCATCATCAACAAGTTGCACCGCGTGCTCCACAACACCATGGTCAAGCGCGAATGGGACTTGTCGCTGGGTTCGTTCCTGCTGAGCATGTTCAAGTTTGTGATGCTCTTCCTGCTCATCATCACCGTGGTGGGCGTGCTGGGCATCGAGACCAGTTCGTTCATCGCCTTGTTTGCTTCGGCCGGTGTGGCCATAGGCATGGCGCTCAGCGGCACCCTCCAGAACTTCGCCGGAGGCGTGGTCATTTTGCTCCTCAAGCCCTACAAAATTGGCGACTTCATAGAATTTGGCACCTTCAAGGGTTGCGTGAAGGAGATACAGATATTCCACACCATACTAACCACATACAACAACGAGCGAGTCATTATCCCCAACGGCGGCATCTCTACCGGCACCATCAACAACCTGTCGACCGAGCGCTTCCGTCGTGTGGAGTGGCGCGTCTCCATCTCCTATGGCGACAGCGTGGAACTGGCGCGAAAAGTGGCACTGGAAATCATTGCCGACGAGAAACGCATCGTGAACAACGAGATTGCCAAGCGCGACTTGCCCGTCGGTAGCATCCTGCTCGAAAAGAACTATGAGCCCAGCGTGAATCTCGAGTCGCTCGACGACAGCGCCGTGGTGATTGTGGTGCGCGCTTGGGCAGCATTCAACGACTACTGGGGCGTGCTCTATGCCGTCAACGAACGCATCTATGAGGAGTTCCCCAAGCGCGGACTGCACTTCCCATTCCCACAATTAGATGTCCACTTCGACCAGCAACCAGCATCATGACGCGACTTTTCATCTCCACCCTACTGGGCCTGCTCACCTGCACCCTGCTCCATGGCCAGGTCATCAATGCCATCGGCAACGAGAACCTCAAAGTGCCACAGGGCATGCAGCCCCGCCCCACAACGCCCAAGCAACCCGTTGATTTGTGGGCCGATATGGACACCGCCAGCGTCTATTACCACATGATGGACTCGGCGCAGGTTCACATCGACCGGCATGAGTGGGAACAGGCCGAGCAATGCCTGCGTCGCGCCATTGTCAGCGACCCTGTCAACCCCAACAATGCGCTGCTGCTGTCCAATATCGCCACCATACAGCGCTACCGCGGCCTCTTTGCCCAAGCCGCCAAGAACTACACGCTCTCGCTCGACATAGCGCCCAACTCGGTGACGGTGCTCCTGAACCGAGCCGCACTCTACGTGCAAATGGACAGTGTGCGGCTTGCCGAGCGCGACTACAGACGCGTGCGCGACCTCGACCCCTACGACACCGAGTCGCGCTATAGCCTTGGCATGCTGGCTGTTGACCGCCAAGACTTCAAGCAAGCCGAAGACTTTTTCAACGAGATACGCCGCATCAACCCCAATTCCGGCCTCTACAGCGAGGGCATGGGCATGCTGCACAAGGCCAACGGCAACTATGCCCGCGCAGCAGGTTTCCTGAGCGAAGTCATCAAGGTGCGGCCTAACGCCAAGTTGCTGGCTAACAGAGCAGACTGTTACCTCACCATGAAGCGCCTCAACGACGCCGAGGAGGACATCCGCAACGCGCTCGCCGAGACACCCGACGACGGATACCTGTATGTGCTGCGTGCCAAACTCAACAAACTGCGTTTCAACTACAGAGACATGGAAGCAGACCTGCAACTCGCTGTACAGCATGGCGTTGACAAAGAAATTGTTAAATCTTTACTAAAATAATTCGCATTATTTTTGGTCAACTCAGGCATTTGTCGTATTTTTGTGTGATGATTTCGTTGATAGAACACATAGAATACCTCATGATGCACCACGACTGCGTGGTAGTGCCTGGTTGGGGAGCGCTCATTGCGCAGTATAGCCCGTCGCACTACGACGCGCCTCGTCGTGTGGTGGCACGTCCGCAACGCCAATTGAGTTTCAATGCCGCTGTGTGCCACAACGATGGTCTGTTGGCCCATTCGCTCATGCGTCGCCATGGCCTGAGTTACGACGAGGCCGTAAGCACCATTGCCAACCATGTGACATCGCTGAAAAAGCAATTGGAGATGGGTGGTGAGGTATCCTTTGGCCGTCTGGGCTATTTCCAGGCCACCGAGGGCGGACAAGCCGAGTTCATGCCGTACTATCACGACACATCTAACGACGAATACTTCGGGCTTCGCAGCGTGCATTTCTGCCCGCTCGCCGAATTGCTCGCCGAGCAGGATGCCGCACAAAGCACCCGCAGCCATGTGCTGGGCGACCGCAACCAGTTCTTGCGCCAGGTGGCACGCGTCGCCGCCTCGATTATTGTGTTGCTGGGCCTTGCCATCGTGCTCACCACTCCAGTGCTGCATAACGGCGACCAACAGTTGGCTGGACTTCACATGCCCGTGACAAAGGCGACCGTAGAACAGCAGGCCACCCCAGCGTTGACGCAAAACACGCAGCAAGAGCAGCAAGTCGCCACCGCAACCACCCAGGGACAATTCATGCTGGTGATTGCCACGCTGAGCAGCAAACGCCAAGTGGAGGCCTTCAAACAGGCTCACCCCGACGTGGCCAGCAAGATGCAGGTGCAAAAACGCGGCAAAATCTATCGCGTGTACGTGCAGCGAGGCAACGACCGTGACGTCTTAGAGACTGCCCGCCAACAACTCTCGGCACAGTTTGCCGACGCTTGGGTCACCGCCGAGTAAATCCTCGGGGAGCAACAAAAAACTGTAACGGCTCGACTTGAGCACAATCAACACATCTTTGCCGTCAATCACCGTCACATGGCTCACTTGAGACCATGCGATTTCGTGTTGGCTCATGCGAGGATGCGTGAAGTCGAGCGTGAGGCCCTGCCGGGTAAAGGTCACGGTCTTCTCCATCATCGACCAGCGGGCAATGGGGGCAAAGCCAAAGTTGATGTAAAGCATGGCGAGCACCAAGGGGAATGCCATAAACACCAGTATGGCAGTGACGATGAGCCACCTCACGTCGCGAAACGACAACGCCACACCCAGCGCCACGGGCAGCACTGCCCACACCGCATGGCGCGCGGCCAACAGCGTGAACAAGGCACGCATATAACGCCCCGAGGCGACGCTACACAAGGGCGACACGATGTCGGATGGATGGCTCACGCGTCAAGAAATGCAAAGTAAACAGCCACAATGAGCAAGGCAAAAGCGACAAAATGGTTCCAGTGAAGCGACTCGCCCTTGAAAAACAGCGTCACAAACACCGTGAACACGACCAGCGTAATAACCTCCTGAATGACCTTGAGTTGCATGAGCGTGAACGGGCCGCCGTTGCCCTGAAAACCGATGCGGTTGGCTGGCACCTGAAAGCAGTATTCAAACAAGGCGATGGCCCAACTGAACAAAATCACCACATAGAGCGGCCAGTTGGCGCTCACGCCCATATCCTTGAGTTTGAGGTGGCCATACCACGCAAATGTCATAAAAGCGTTAGAAACGAACAAAAGTCCCACTGTTACTAACACTCCCCACCATGTGTGTCCCATATTAGAAAAATCTCCAATTCTTCAATTTTCTTATTTCTTCAGCGCCTGTCGACGGCGGGCAATCTCCTCATAGCCCTTCTTGTAAGCCTCCAAATTCTGAGGCTTGAGTTGCTGGCAATAGCCCGTTCCCTCACGGTTGTAGAGACGCGACATGTTCAAGTAGTGCGAGCCATTGCCCCGCTTGATTCTGAACACCTCGGCTTTGCGCTGCTTCACCTTGTCGCACATGGGGGCACGGCGGTCTTTGCCAGTGCCTTGCAGGTCGGCGCGCACCCCATTCTCGCCTGTCCACACGGGCACCACCTCGGCACAAGGGGGATAGCCCAGCGCCGTCCACATCGTGGTGAGCGACGCATCCTCGCCGGGCAACACGCCCTCAATGACTATCGAGGCTGTAGAAATGCGGCGCGGAATGAAGTCCTGGTCCACCAGCCAGCGCTCGCCGCTATCGGTGTAGTCCTTGTCGACGAGGCTGTTGTAGAACGTGCGCGAGAGTTCCTCGGTGAACACGGCCGGCGTGATGTCGGCGCGCAACACGTGCGGAGCGAGCAGCGTCTTGGCGTTCTTCTCGCGAATGTAGCCGTAGCCCTCGTCTTCACGACCGCTATGAGAATAGTTCGTGCGCACCAAGATGCCGTCGGGCGCATTTTTCAAGTCAAATTTCACATAGGAGTAGTTGCCGGTCTCGAAATAGGCGCCGTTGCCCTGAGCGTCGATGACGCCGAAGTTGGCCTCCACGCCCAGCGGCTTGGGCAACGCGTGGAGCAGTCGCTCGAAATCATCGACCGTGACACAGCGCTCCAGGGCATAGCGCATGATCACGCCCTCTTTGTCCATGTCTTTCTCCTTCACGTTGTCTTTGTTCAGGTTGTAACTGGCGGTGTTCATGATGGCAAATCCGCGCTCGTTGAAACCCATCCATGCCGCCGTGTCGCGGGCATCGCGGGCATCGAAGAGGGCGACAAACTCCAGCAGGCCGTCATGGGCCTTGATGCGGGCTATGCGGTTGTTCTGGTCATTGGTGTCGCGGTGTTTCCACAGCAGCGGACGGCCGTTGGCGGTGAGTTTGCCGCTCACAATGGCGCTCGTGCAGGCTTCACCAGAGAGCCAGCACAGCACAATCGCCAACACAAATATCAATTTCTTCATCGTTTCTTCTTTATGATTGGTTATGCAGTTTATCTCACGAGTGCCGCGGCATAGTTGCGCCAGCGCTCAATGAGTTCGGCCATGTCGGGGGGAATGGGGCTATCGAAATCCATCTGCTGCCCGGTGGCAGGATGGACAAAGCCCAACGTCTTGGCGTGGAGTGCCTGACGCGGACACACCTTGAAGCAGTTGGCGATGAACTGGCCGTAACTGGCCGTGCGATAGCCGCGCAACACTTGGTCGCCGCCATATCGCTCATCGTTGAACAGCGGATGCCCGATGTGACGCATGTGCACGCGGATTTGATGCGTGCGGCCCGTCTCGAGGATGCACTGCACCAGGGCCACATGGGCCAGATTCTCCAGCGTGTGGTAGTGAGTCACGGCGGGCTTGCCCATGTCGCCATCGGGAAACACGCACATGAGCAGGCGGTCGCGAAGGCTGCGCCCTATGTTGCCCGTGATGGTGCCGTCTAGTTGTTTCATCTCGCCCCACACCAGCGCCACATACTGCCGCTTGGTGGTCTTGTTGAAGAACTGCGCGCCCAGCGAGGTCTTCGCCTGTGGAGTTTTTGCCACCACGAGCAAGCCGCTGGTGTCTTTGTCGATGCGATGCACCAGCCCCATGCGCGGGTCGGTCACGTCGTAGTCGGGATTATCCTTGAAATGCCATGCCAGGGCGTTGACCAGCGTGCCGTCGTAGTTGCCGTGGCCGGGATGCACGCACATGCCGGCAGGCTTGTTCACCACCAGCACGTGGTCATCCTCGTAGACAATATCGAGCGGAATGTCCTGCGCGATGATTTCATTCTCATAACGCGGGCGGTCCATCACCACACTGATGAGGTCGCCTGGATGGACGCGGTAGTTGCTCTTCACTGGCGCACCGTTCACACGGATGCACTGCGCCTCGGCAGCCATCTGGATGCGGTTGCGCGACGTGCCCTTGATGCGCTCCACAAGATACTTGTCGATGCGCAGCAATTCCTGGCCTGGCTCCACCTCATAGCGGTAGTGCTCCCAGTAGTCGCGCCCGTTTTCAGTGAAATCGGGGTCGCTGAAGTCCAATTGAATGTCCTTCTCGTCGAGCATTTATTTCTTTACGGGGTCGTCGGTCTTGTTAGTGGGTTTCACTTCGTCCACATCATAGAAGTCGTGCGAAGCCTCGATGCTGTCGATGACTTGGTTGCTAAGTACCGAGTCGGGAAGGTTCACATAGACCGAACCGTCGCTCACGGTGAGCACGATGCGGGCGTTTTGCGACACGCTGCTCCCCTCGGCCACATGCTTGCCATCAACGGTGAACGAGATGATGAGTCCCGCCTCGGGGCCAGCCACCGAGTCCACCTCCACATTCTTGAACCCCAGCGCACGAAGGTTAGCCAAACCGTTGCGCATGCTCACCGAGCCATCGCCCAACTTAGGCAAGGCGATTTTGCGAGGCTCCATCGCGTTCACACGCAAATAGATGGTCCGAATCGACTTGATATAACTATTGGCCACAGGATCCTGGTCTATCACCGAACCCGGCTTGAACTGCTCATCATAGTTGGTGGAATCGCTGATTTCCCACTTAAGGCCCGCCTGCTCAATGGTGGCAATGGCCTGCTCGAGCGACATATTACGCACGTTAGGCACACGGCACTCCTCGCCGTGAGCGGTAAACACGTCGATAAACAGCAAGGCGATATACACCACGGCGACTGCCGCCAGGGCGATGAGGATGCTGTTGAGCAAGATGGGGTGCTCTTCCCGGAATTGATTGAAGTCTTTCATACGCTGTGATGATGATGTGGAGTGTGGCTGGAAGTGTGTTACAAATTGTTCACGCGCTCATAGACGGCAGCGTCGATGACGGCCATCGTCGTCAAGTTCACGATGTCACGCACAGGGGCGTCGATGCTCGTGAAGTGGATGGGCTTGTTCAAGCCTATCTGGATGGGGCCTATCACCTCGGCAGCACCCATCTCGAGCAACATCTGATACACGGTGTTGGCGGCGCTCAAGTTGGGGAACACCAGGGTGTTCACGT
>CACWKM010000047.1 GCA_902761475.1 uncultured Bacteroidales bacterium | reverse complement strand
CCGGCAATCGCGATGGTGGTGATGCCCGTCTGCTTGATGGCAAGCGCAAACTTGCCCATCAATATCTCGACGATGGTGCGTTGCAATGATGCCGCCAAATCGGCCTTGTTTTTCTCGATGAAGCCCGCGTCCTCCTTTATGGCATCGCGAAGGGTGTAGAGAAACGAAGTCTTAAGTCCGCTAAAACTATAATCCAGCCCGGCAATGTGCGGCTTGGCAAAACGGAACTTGCGGTCATCGCCTTGTGCTGCCAACTGGTCGATATACGGTCCGCCTGGATAAGGCAATCCCATCACCTTGGCGCACTTGTCGAAGGCTTCGCCTGCCGCATCGTCGATGGTCTGACCAAGGATGGTCATTTGTGTGGGAGCATCCACACGCACAATCTGTGAGTTGCCGCCCGAAATGAGTAAGCATAAGAAAGGAAATGACGGCACGGGTGTATTGGCATCGTCCTTAATGAAATGCGAGAGCACATGTCCATGCAGATGGTTCACGTCGACCAGCGGGCGGTCGAGCGCAAGGGCAAGCCCCTTGGCAAACGCTGTGCCCACATGTAGCGAACCGGGCAAGCCCGGACCGCGCGTAAACGCAATGGCATTGATGTCCGACGGGGATATGCCTGCTTGCTTGATGGCTTGGTCCACAACGGGAACAATGTTTTGCTGGTGGGCGCGCGAAGCCAACTCTGGCACCACCCCACCATAGGCTTCGTGCACACGCTGACTCGCAATGACGTTCGACAACAAAATGCCGTCGCCAATTATCGCTGCCGACGTGTCGTCGCATGATGACTCAATGCCAAGAATAATGGTACTCATTATATGTGAAATCGTTATGGTGCGACAACGACCGAGTCGGCAGGGACAACCACCGTCGTGTCGGGCGCAGCCGACTTGTGGCGCCGCAAGAACCCAAAGCCACGGTCAAAGTCATGCTTCCACACAATGCCCACACCTTGCGTCGTGAGTGCATTGCGCACGTAGTAAGTCTGGTCATTGAAGTGATTGTAGGCCTTTAAACGGAAGGTGCCACGGCGATTGAGCAAATACTCGATGTCGAAGTCGCCAATGAAATTAGAGTTTCGTGTATTGTAAGTGTTGTCGCGATAACCGAAGTTGCCATTCAGCAACAAGCGGTTGTTGAGCAACTGGCTCGACAGCGCCACATCCACTTCCATGTCGCTAAAGTCTCCCTTGTCGCTGCGGAAGTTTGGCGCGATGGACCAGTTCTCGCTCATCTTGCCCAAGATGCTCGAGAGTTGCGACGATATGGTCGAGGAGGCCACCGACGACAACTCGTTGTTGCGCGTGCTGGTGTTCATGTAGTCGGGCGTATAGAAGCGGTTGAGGGCCAGCAGATAGATGATTTGCCGATTCATCATGTCCTCGGTGCTAATGATGCTCTTGATTTTGCGATAGGCATCGGTAGTGAGCGTGGGGAACTCAAGGTCAAAGTTGATTTCTGGCTGATTGATGGCGCCATTGGCGTTGAGGAGCGCATGCACGGGAACATTCGTGCGATTGATTTCGGGGTCACTGGCAAACGACTCATCGAGGTCACTGATATTGGCGTTGAGCGAATACTGTGCCTTCAAGTCGAGAGTGGCGGCATAAGGATCGCCCTGGAAAGTGATGCTGCTGCCATCCCTGATGGTGAATTCCTTGATGATGATATCTTGCAAGGTGAAATTGTAATTTCCCTTTTCGAGGGTGTATTTTCCGTACATGGCGAGTTCTTCGTTGCTGCCATAGGTAAGGCGCATATTGCCGCTACCGGTGCACTTGATTTGGTCACCGCCAATGGGGTCCATGACGATGATGAGTTGCGCGTCGGGGGTGATATCGCCCTGCAAATCGATGTTGAACGCCGAGGGCGGAGACGCCGTCTGCACCTGGGCGGCTTGGGTGAACTGACGCACGATAGCCGGCACGCTGTCCTCCTCGACCACCGCGGCGGGAGGCAAATCCTTGGTGTCGCGGTCGCGGAAGGTGATGAAGTTATACTCATTGGCCACTTGGGTGTCGCTCATCACAAAGGTGAACTTGCTTCCCGGCGCCGTTTCCATGTTCACTTTAATCTCGACAATGCCAGGACTGCCAGAGATAAATGCCGCCCCATTGCCATAAATAAGTCCATACCAGTCGGGGTTGAACGCGGCATCGGTGTCGTAACAAAGGAAGTTGTCGGCATTGGTCATCTCGAAACTAAACACAGGACGGTGGAAATTCTCATGACGCATCCATCCGTTCATCTTGGCGGTGTGCCCATCTCGGTCACGCATGGTGATGTTGTTAAAGGTGATGAGCCCGGGCACCATGTGTACCGAGTCGCCAGCGCAAGTGTAATACACATTGGTGAAATCTACCTTCATGCGCAACGAGTCGGCACAAATATCGCCGTAAAGGTTAATGTCCTTAAAGGTGCCATATAGCACGGCATGTCCTGAAGCCTCGCCTTGCACATCGCTTGAGAATGCGCTCATGAACGGCTTCATGAAAGCCACATTGGCGCGCTGCGCGTCAAAGGTGAGATGCAACGAGTCGCCGCCTATGTAGATGCCGCCATCAATCAACGAATGGAGGCCGTTACGTTGAGCCACGTCGGCCTTGAGCATGACGGCTTTCAACGCGTTGTCCCAACTGCTCTCAATGTCGGCATCGCCCATCAACGCCTTGTTATAGCACAACCCATCGACATGGAGACGCGGCGTCCACATCTGAGGCGAGCCACTCATGAGTTCGCGCGCAAAAAATTGTCCTGTGGCACGGCCGCCGAAGTCCACATTGTTGATGTTTAGCGTCTCGAAGATGTAGTCCAAACTCACATCCTTCAATTCCAGCGTGAGCATATCGTCGGGGTTGCGCGATGCCACACCATTGGCCCTTATAGACTGACGGTCGTTGGAAACCACGAAATTGTTCACGTTCACGGCGCCATGGTCGAGCGTGATAACCGACGGCTGAACGTGCCATGCCGTGTCGTTAAACACCTGAACCGATGGATTCACATCGATGGTGGCAAGCCAACTGCGGTCTTCGGCGCGATCAAGTAAAGTGGAGAGAGACAAATCGCCATGGAAATCATGGTCGCGCATCATCTTCCATGTGAATTGTGTGTCGAGGCGGTTGTTCACGCCGTTGGCATCCAAACCGAGCAGAATCTTTCCTTTCTTGGCTGGATAGAGGGTGTTGGCCCGCAGGGTCACATTATCGGCACCCGGCTCCATTGAGGCGACAAGCGATGTGCCCTCAATCACTTTGTTTCCCTGCAACAGATAGGGCGCATCGAGCGACAAGTCAAAACTATTGCCAGCCTCGTCCACGTGGCCTTTTAGATGAGTGTCGTAGACAATCTTCACGGGCAATTTGAGGAAGTTTTGCCACTCATCAACGGGGAACACCGTGAAGTCGAAGTCAAAATCGTTGGGATGTGACGTGGGCTTGTCGTAGGCGGCAAAGAATTTTGGGAAAGCCTTGCCCAGTAGATGCTTGACCGATGGGACAAGTGTTTGCCAATTGTAGGCTCCCGTCAGCGTGCCATTGATGTAGTCGCTCTGTAACTCTATGTGTTGCGGCTGTGAGTGGCTGTCGGCATCGAGCGAGAGATGAGAGATGTGAAGCCCCGTGCCCGTGGGGTCGGCAAACGAAAGGCCGGACACCTGCGCTGCGCCATCGAGAGTGGCAAGCGAATTGCCCGTGAGCACCAAGTCGGCATCAAAACTAAGCGCATGGTCACGGTACTTGTTGATGAGTCCCATGGTTCCCAAGCGCACGTCATGAGCATCTATCGAAGCGTCTATTCGGGTGTCGGCACCGCCTATCACGGCATTGCCCACAACATGAAGTTGTCCATTGGGGTCATTCACCGCAAGTTCGCCGCCCACCTCCTGGCCTTGTGTTTCCACATCGGCCACAATGTTGTGGTAACGATAGCCCTTGAAGTCGATGTGCTCTATTTCGCCTTTCACCTTGCCTTGCTTGAGTTTGCCCTGCCCTATAACTGCCTGCACATCGGCATCGATGGCAAGCGCGCCTATCAAATTCTCGCGCGCCAAGAGTTTTCCCAACTCAAAGTTTTGCGAGAACACCTTGCCACTAATGTGTTGATCACCCCGAGCCACCAACTGACCGTCGAGGGTGACTTCGCCTAACGATGTACTCACATTTCCATCAAAGTCATACAAACCCTGCTGCACCATGAGCGCACCATCGGCCTTCAACGAACCCACGCGATTGATGATGGCGTGCGCCTGTGGCGACAACCCCTTGAGATTGGAGGTGATGCGGGCAATGTCGTTAGCACCGGCATTGACCTCAAAGTGCGGCACATCGATGATGCGTTGCTGGGCATCGCGCAAATGTGCTAATGCCCCTGCTGCCTGCACTTGCAAGCCACCTGATTTCGTGGCCACATGCAGATTGGAAACATTTAAATCGTCGATGGTGCCACAGGCAACGATTGTCACATCGCATGGCTCATCAAACGATTTGAGCGAAGGCTGCAAGAATGCCAAATCGGCAGGCATGACGTGACTTCGGTCCACCACAAGCGATAATGGCATGGTTGTCAGTTCCTTGCCGAGATTCTTTAGCGACGAATAACTCAACTTCATGTCACCAAGATTCAATTCGCTGTGTGGCAACTCGGCATGCAGCGAAGTGAGAGAAGCGGTGGTATCGTTAATCGTGGCTCGCAACGAAAGATTGCGCAAGTCCAGACCACTCTTCTCGGCCAGCGACAATCGGCGCAACCTAATGTCAAAATCATTGTTCTTGATGCGCGGCAAAGCCACATCGGCGCTGATGCCAGAAAAATGCAAGTGATTGACGTCCAGCCTATCGCCGCGTTCGGGGGCATTCAGCACGTCGTAACTCACGTCGCTTTGACGCACCACCACATTGTGGATGGTGATGTCGTAGGGTTTTGGCGGCTGATTGGGTTTGGGCTTAAAGGCATCTATCAAGAACTGCATATTGGTGGGACTGTCGGCATCAGGTCGCGTGATGCGTCCATGAAGCCCCACAATCTCGCCATAAGTAAACACCAATCGACGGTGGCGCAACAGGTTATAGAGGCTCACGCCAGCACCCAGATGGTCAATGGTGAAGAGTGTATCTCCTTTTTGGTCGGGAATCAGCACATGTTCAAGTGCCAATTCGTTGAAGGGGTCAATGTCAATTTTTTGAATGCTCACCTGTGTGTGCAGCAAGTCGGACAAGGCTTTTTCGCCCTCAGTGCGAATGCGGTTCTGCACCGAGGGCACCGACAGAAGCACATAGGACAATGCGTAAAGCCCAATCACGATGAGAATCAACGTGATAGCAACGGCTTTGACAATGTCATAAATACGTTTTAACTTCTGTTTCATCGCCCTGTTATCGGTATAACTCGCTATTCAGGCAATTCGTTGCACTCCTTAATCCACAGTGCGCTGCACGTGTCGCTTGGCATGCGCCAGTCGCCGCGTGGCGACAACGAGACGTTGCCCACCTTGGGACCATCGGGGAGACATGAGCGCTTGAATTGCTGCGAGAAGAAGCGACGCATGAACACCGTCAGCCACTGCTTGATGGTGACCGACGAATATTTTCCGCTAAATGCTCGGCAAGCCATGAAGTGGAGTTTCGATGGTCCATATCCGTGGCGCAACATGTTGTAGAGGAAGAAGTCGTGCAACTCATAGGGGCCAACAATATCCTCGGTCACCTGCTTGATGTTGCCCTGCTCGTCGGCCGGAGTCAACTCCGGACTGATGGGGGTTTGCAGCACGTCGAGCAATGTCTCGTGAATCGTGAGGCTGATGGGCGAATGAGAGTGTTCCATGGCCTCGGTGGCAAACCACATGACCAAATGCTTGGCCAGCGTTTTAGGAATGCTGCCGTTCACATTGTACATCGACATGTGGTCGCCATTGTAAGTCGCCCACCCCAAGGCGAGTTCCGAAAGGTCGCCCGTGCCAAGCACAAGTGCATTCACCTTGTTGGCATAGTCCATCAAAATCTGTGTGCGCTCGCGTGCTTGACTATTCTCGTAGGTCACATCTTGCACCGACTTGTCAT
The DNA here is from genome assembly GCA_902761475.1 of uncultured Bacteroidales bacterium. GTDB lineage: Bacteria > Bacteroidota > Bacteroidia > Bacteroidales > Muribaculaceae > Sodaliphilus. The sequence continues at coordinate 5,155 of CACWKM010000047.1, read as the reverse complement.
GACCGATGTCGGCAAAATGCTGCTCCACGGCAGCCGCAATGGAAATTTCCAAAGAAGTGACACCCAAAGCCTCCATGAGTTTGAGCGCGTTCTTGTGAGTGCGTCCCGACGTGCCAAAGCCAGGCATGGTAATGCCGATGATGCCGCTGCGGTCAAGATTCAGCCCATCCATGGCGCGAACAGCAATCATCAGTGCCAGCGTGGAATCCAAACCGCCCGAGATGCCTATCACCAATTTCTTGATGCCCACGAAATCCATGCGGCGCATGAGTCCCATCGATTGAATGGAAACAATCTCCTCGCACCGTGCCGAGAGTTGGGCGTCGTTGGTAGGTACAAAAGGCAGCGACCTCAATGTGCGCTCGAGTTTCATCTCGGAATAGTTGGCAGGCGATGTGGCGAACGCGATGTGGCGATAGTTGCGCTTGTGTTGAAGCAGGCTGTCGGCAAAACTGCCGTTGATGCGGCGCTCATTCTCCAAAGCCTCAAGGTCGATGTCGGCCAGTATTTGTTGGGGCGTGGTAGTAAACCGCTTGCCTTCACGCATGATGACACCATTCTCGGCAATGATGGCATTGCCGGCAAAAACGAGGTCGGTTGTCGATTCGCCATATCCAGCCGAGGCATACAGATAGGCGGCAATGCTGTGGTCGCTTTGGTGGCGAATCATGTCGACCAAGTAGGAGTGCTTACCCACCACCTCGTTGGAGGCCGAGAGGTTGACAATGACATTGGCACCGTTGATGGCAGCAATGGAACTGGGTGGTACCGGAACCCACAAATCCTCGCAAATCTCGATGGCGATACGGGCTGCCCCCATGTCGAGGATAAGGTCGGGACCAAATGGCACCTCCTCGCCCCCAACCACGATGGACTGCTGCCCGCGCACATGATTGGCGCTGGCAAACCAGCGTTTTTCGTAAAACTCCTTATAGTTGGGGATATAGGTCTTGGGCACCACGCAAATTCGGCCATCATGAATGGCGATGGCACAGTTGAACAAGTGGCCGGCATGTCTTAGTGGTGCTCCCACAATCACCATCATATCCCTTTGGCGCATGTGCTCGGCGAGAATCATGATGGCGCGCTCGGCAGCATCAAGCAATGCGTCGTTGCCCAGCAAATCGGCACAGGTGTAACCCGTGATGCACAACTCGGGCATCACTAAGAGTTTCACGCCATTATTCCAGGCCTCATCAATTTGCTTGACGATGGCGGCAACATTTGCCGTGACATCGGCCACGTTTACTCCTGGCACGGCAGCGGCCACGCGAAAATAGCCATAATCGGTACGATTGTTTTTCATTATACTTGTCTTGGTGGGATAATAAACAAACTACTAAAAAGAACCTATTAAAACCTCACACCTACAATCGCTGTGAGGTCAAAAATGTGGCTGCTAAAACGATACTTGCCGGTGTTGAACAAATGACTGTCGACATAGCCCTGCAGGCTGGCAAAGAACGAGCGGTGAGAGTAAGTGGCAGCCAAGCGCACTCGAGAATTGAGGGCATAATGGTCATCGCCACCATCGCTCGTTGAGATAGAATGGGCATGTTTCCAACCCGTGTGCAGTAATGCGGTGCCATTGAAAATCCACTTGGGACCTAACACCCAGTTATAGCCGTAGCCGCCGCTAAGGCAGAAATCAGTATAGTCGAACATCGTCTCGTCCTCAAGCGTTTCGCCCTCATCTAAATCAAAAAGTTGCCTTGTCTTTTCATCAACGGCATCGGCGCGCAAGGAGAAATTCTGATGGTCTATGCGAAATCCAGCCAGCCAGGAACCAGCGCTAATGCGTTGTATTTTAGAACAAGAATATGCCGCTGAGTGGGAGTAGTGACTGTTGTTGAAGAAATAGTATCCACTCACTCCCCACGATTTGCGCGTGAGACCCGTAAAGTCCTTAACCTTGTATTTTTTGTTGTCTTCTTTATCGTAGATGGTGAGCGTCATTTTGCCTGTATTTCTCATGCGGAAATACTGTAAAGTAAAACGAGCGCAACTAAATCCCAACTCAATTTTCTTGCTTGAAGGATGGTCTCCCACAATACGATCCACGTCGACCATATAGCCAACCGAGATTCCTAAAAAGGACAAATAAGCACCAATCGCACTTGCCGCACCACTGTGAAAGTGCACACTCGTTTTCTCGATAGGCGTACAGCGGTAATAGTCGAGCCAGTTGTTATTCTTGACGGTGAGTTTGAACTTTTTGCCTGTTCCTGCCACATAGGTGGTGTCGTAGTTGTTCAGCGAGCGATTAAACCACTTGATGCCATTCCATACTGTGCGCAAGAATTTAGGATAACGAATCGAGTGATCTTCAAAATTCACCTTGCCTCGTTTCAGTTCTTTAAACCAATCGCGTTGCACAGGCACAGAATCTAAAGTCGTGGTGGCTACGCTTAACGAATCGACTCTCAACGAATCGACTCTCAACGAATCGACGACGATGCTATCGGCAACAACCGATTGCTGTTCCATGGCAAGCGCACAGGGAACAGCAAGCAACAATGCTGATATGATAGTTAAAAGGCGCATATTGACTACAAAAGTACAAATAATTTGCCACATAGCCCATCATCAGCACCAATAAAAACAGATTGATTGGGCAAAAACAGCCCATCATTCTCTCCCCTATTTGCGGCGCACATCAATCACCTCGCCCGATGATTTTGATAGCAAGGTGTTTATGGTCGCAACGGCAACGACCGAGGGTTCCAATAGCGAGCCTTCTGGTTCTACCCCAAAATTATGCAATCGCATGGGAGTGCGGGTTCGCTCGGGATTGATGCAGTTGACGCGAATGTCGTCGGCATTCCACTCCTCGCTCAATGCCTGCACTAAGTTGACAATAGCCGCTTTGGTCGAAGAATAGACACTATACATCATGCGTCCACGGGTGTAACTGCTGCTTGTGTAGAACAAAAGTGCCCCTTTAGACTGTTTTAAATACCGGAACGACTCCTTCGCCACGATGACGGTGCCCATGTAGTTGACCATCACGCTTTTCTCGATGTCCTCATAACTAATGTGCGCTAGCGGCTCCCTAATTAGAATTCCGGCAGTGCAAACGACATAGTCAATGCGCCCACACCCCTTGTAAACATCGGCCAGTGCCTTCTTAACTTGTTCATTCTTAGACACGTCGACATTGCCCACAGAACGGCTGAAGGAATACACTCTTGCGCCCAGTTGACGTCCTAATTTTACGACCTCTTCGCCTATGCCCATGCTGCCGCCAAAAACCACCATCACTTTATCCTTCATGAGTACCTCGGCCCGCTCGCAAATCTCGAATGAGGACGAGATACTTTTGAGTTGGAACAATTTGTCCAGCATGAAAAGATCTTCTTGATAGGTCACCTTTATGTTAAATGGCTCACCAGCAACCACATAAATGGGCTCATCGGGAAGATACTTTTTTACCACGCCACAATCGTCGGTGGTGAGGAAATCAGGGTCGGCAAGTGCAATCTTGTAGGCTTGCTTGATAATGCCACGTTTAAAGCACTGCGGAGTTTGGCCACTACGCAGGGTTGAGCGATTGGGTATGTAGGTGATATGTGATTCGCCGTCAACCTGAATAATGGTGTCGGTCGCTTTAACTGCCACATCTATGGCATTGTATTGCTTCAACGCGAGAATGCAGTCATTGATGATGCGGTCATTGACCAGTGGGCGCACTGCGTCATGAAAGATGAGGTTGTCGTCGTCATTGTCATAAGCCGCGATTGCGCTCAGGCTCGAATGATACCGTTCGCTGCCGCCGTTCAGTATTTTTTTGACCTTTGTAAAATGATTGTCGATAATCATTTGTTCGATGAGCGGAGCGAACTGTGGTTGACACACTACGGCAATCTCATCAATCAACTCATTATTCTCGAACACATCAATTGTGTGCTCGATAATTTTCTTGCCAGCGACCTTTTGAAACTGTTTTGGCATGCTGTCGCCAAAACGGCTCCCTGTTCCACCTGCCAAAATTACGGCAATATTTCTTGAATTAGCCATAATATATAGTTGAGTAAGATGTTATCACATTCAATAGGCGGAATTAAGTGGGTACATGCTTGATTCTGCCCTTTGGTTAATTGTGTTTGTTTGCGAACTAGTCAGTCAGCAAAGATGCTCGGACAAAAGTACAAATAATTTGCAAAAAACCACATCACAAACTAAAAGAAATTAGCGCCTCAACACACTTTTTTCGACTCAAACGACGAAATGGCCCTCGCCATAAAAAGTGCGAGAGCCATTTCGTTCCTCTTGGGACTATTAAAAACTGTCACTCAATGGGTTTGTAGTCGCCATCGAAGTGAAGTTCTTGCCCTGTGGACAGGAATAGTGTGTAGTTGCGCTTGTGGTCCCGCTCAATCTTGGCAACCGTTGCACCCTTGAAGTTGTTGCGCACATGCATGACAATCTTACCAGGGACAATGCGAGTGGGGACGGCTGCGCCTTCGGGGGCAGTGACCTCACTCCAGTTGCCTTCCTTGTCTAATACAATCTCGAAGCCATCGGCAAGGCGCACCTCGTAGTCATACTTTTTCACACCATCTTTCACCTTCTCAAGCGACTCGATGCGCAGGTCGGTAAAGTATGACTCCAAAATCTTTTGAGCCATGGGGGGCAACTTTTCATAATCCACTGGCTCGCGCACGACATCGGCAAAAGCCGACAATGACACAGCGAGCAGTGCTACAGTAATTGCTAAATAGTGTTTCATGTCTGTGTGATATAACGAATAATACTAATGTTCCTTTTTCACTCCTAGCAAAACGTGTGCCAAAGCCCCGCTAAGCCTAATGACAGCACTCACGATGAGGCAAAGGGCCACCACCGCCACGGCTACTGCAGTGGCATAACCGAACTCGAGGACAAACATCTTGTGCTGCACGAAATAGGGACGCAACCACAGCGTCTCGGGCAGGAAGAAGTAGTGCAACAAATAGATGTCGAGCGTGTGCCGTCCTATGAACGACAAAGTGCGTGCCAGCCAGTGGTCGCTATCGAAGAATTCCGACTTGCTGCGGAAGAGCGCGAACAACACAAGCACCCCGGTCAGGCTCAACGAGAAACTCAACAGCATCTTGAGAACCGCATAACGGGGGGTATAAGGACACGTCCCGAAACCGTAAATCACGAGCGCCAT
>CACWKM010000046.1 GCA_902761475.1 uncultured Bacteroidales bacterium | reverse complement strand
CCATGCCCACATGCCCGTGCGGTAGTCGCAGGGATAGAGCGTGAGGTCGCTGCCCTGGATGGCGTTGACCAGCGTCACGTCGCCCTCGTCCACCTCGTGCTGCTCGTCGAGCAGGGCGAAAATGCGCTCGGCGCCCACGCTGGCGTTGAGCACGCTGTTGATTTGCTGGCTCACGCTGCTGATGGGTCGCCCAAAACTCTTGCTCAGTGTGAGAAACGCCACCAGCGTGCCCAGCGTGAGGTCCACATGTCCACCCAGGATGAGGGTGGCGCCCACCACGCCCATGAGCACGTAACTCAGGTGGTTCAGGTTGCCGTTCACGGGCATCACGATGTTGGCGATGCGATTGGCATTGTAGGTGCTGTCGCGCAGTTGCTCGTTGATGGCCTCGAAATCGCTGATCACCTGGTCTTCGTGGCAGAACACCTTCACCACGCGTTGTCCGGTCATCATCTCCTCGATGAAGCCGTTGGCGCGCGCCAGCGTGTGCTGTTGCGTCTTGAAGTGGGCCCTTGAACGCTTGCCCAGCACCGAGGTGGCGACAAACATGATGCCCGCCATCACCACCGACACGCAGGTGAGGGGCACGCTGAGCACGACCATGCTCGTGAGCGTCACGATGATGGTGATGAGCGAGTTGAGCGCCTGGGGCAGACTCTGGCTAATCATTTGGCGCAGCGTGTCCACGTCGTTGGTATAGGTGCTCATCACGTCGCCGTGCGAGTGCGTGTCGAAGTAGTTGAGCGGCAGCGACTCCATGTGGTTGAACATGCGTTCCCTCAGGCGCAGCATGGTGCCCTGGGTCACGCTAATCATCAAGCGGTTGTAGGCATAGGAGCAGACGACGCCCACGGCGAGCACCATGGCCAGGAGTCGCAACTCGCGGGCCAGTGGCGAATAGTCGGGGTGGGCTGCCGAGGTGAGCGGCACGATGTAGTCGTCGATGAGCGTGCGCGTGAACAGCGTGGAAATCAGGCTGGTGATGGCACTCACCACGATGCACACTGCCACGGTGAGCAGCGCCCACTTGTAGTCGCTCAGCACCATGCGCAGCAGTCGCCACAGCACGTCTTTTTTCACTTTGTCGGTGGTGGCATGGCGCGGCGCGCGGGGTTCAAATCCTCTCATGATTTCACCTCCTTTCCGCTATCAGGTTTGTCGAAGTCGGCGCCGTCCTCGTCCTGGAGGGCGCAGATTTCGCGGTAGATGTCGTTGGTGGCCAGCAGTTCGCTGTGTGTGCCGCATCCGCTCAAGCGCCCGCCGTCGAGCACGACGATGCTGTCGCAGTCCTTGATGCTGCTCACTCGCTGGGCGATTATGAGTTTCGTCACGCCGGGCATTTGTCCGCGCAACGCCTGCCTGATGCGGGCGTCGGTGGCGTTGTCGCAGGCGCTGGTGCTGTCGTCGAGCACCAGCACACGCGGTTTCTTGAGCAATGCCCGCGCGATGCACAGTCGCTGGCGCTGGCCGCCCGACAGGTTGGTGCCGCCTTGCTCAATGGTGCTGTCGTAGCCCTGCGGCATGGTCTCGATGAATTCGTCGGCACAAGCGATGCGGCACGCTTCGCGACACTCGTCGAGCGTGGCTGTGGCGTTGCCCCACCGCAGGTTTTCAAGCACGGTGCCCGAGAAGAGCATGTTTTGTTGCAGCACCACCGACACCGCATGTCGCAGCGTGGTGAGGTCGAGGGTGCGCACATCCTTGCCGCCCACCGCCACGCGTCCGCGGCTCACGTCATAGAGGCGGCTCACCAGCGTGATGAGCGACGACTTGCCGCTACCCGTGCCGCCAATCACGCCCACCGTCTGTCCCGAGGCGATGTGCAGGTCGATGTTGTGCAGCGCGTATTCGCCACTGCCTCCCTTGTAGGCAAAACTCACGTGGTCAAAGTCGATGCGTCCGTCGGGGATGTCGGTGTCGGCGTTCTCGGGATTCACAATATCGGGCACCTCGTTGAGCACCTCGGCAATGCGGCGGCCACTGGCGGCGCTCATGGTGATTTGCACGAAAATCATGCTGAGCATCATGAGCGACATGAGAATGCTCATCACATAGGAGAACAACGACGTGAGTTGGCCTGTGGTGAGTTGTCCGCCCACAATAAACTGTGCGCCAAACCAAGAGATGGCGATGATGCAGCCATAAACCACCATGTTCATCACGGGGTTGTTGAGGGCCATCAGGCTCTCGGCTTTCACATAGAGGTTGTAGAGCCCCCGTGCTGCCGCGCCAAACTTCTCTTTCTCGTGGTCCTCGCGCACAAACGCCTTGACCACGCGGATGGCGTTCACGTTTTCCTGCACGGTGCGGTTGAGCACGTCGTACTGTTGAAACACCTGTGCGAAAATCGAACTCACCTTTCTGATGATGAGCACCAGCACGATGGCCAGCAGCACGCTCGCCACCAGGAAGATGACGCTCATTTGTCCGCTGATGACAAAACACATGATGATGCTCAACAGCAGTGAGAAGGGCGCGCGCACCGTGATGCGCAAAATCATTTGGAAAGCGTTCTGCACGTTGCTCACGTCGGTGGTCATGCGTGTCACCAGCCCGGCGGTGCTATACTTGTCGATGTCGCTGAAGGCAAACCGCTGGATGTTGCGATACATGGCGTTGCGCAGGTTGGCGGCAAAGCCCGAGCCGGCATAACTCGAGAAACGCCCGGCCAGGATGCCCATGGCCAGGCTCAGGAATGCCATGACCAGCATCAATCCGCCGTAGCGGTACACCTCGCTCAGGTTGCCGGCGGTGATGCCGCGGTCGATGAGCCAGGCCGTCACATAGGGGATGAGCACGTCGAGCACCACCTCCAGCATGATGAACGTGGGGGTGAGCATCGCGGCTTTCCAGTAGCGGCCCACATGGCGCAATAGTGTCTTAATCATAATTAGATGTGTAAAGTGTAGCCCCAAAGTTACAAAAAAGTGTTATTTCTGCAATGAAGTGCCCGCGCTCAAATGCGGCGAACCCTTTATCAGTTAATTCCCTGACAAGAATTTCACCATATTTTTGTTTTGCTGAATTATAATTTTCAAATAATATCATACCTTTACAAAATCTTTTCATCTATAAATAGTAGTCAAAATGGAATTTTGTGGAATTTGTGCCAGTCAAAATCTTGATAAAGAACTTAGAAACAAGGGCTTTAATATCGCTTACAGCAAGACAAGCGGAGATGGTCTGTTGGTTTGCTGTGGGCATAAATTAGTAGAAGGGACAGATAAAATTTGTATCTATGTTATTGGCATTGCTTTGCAAAACACAGACTCGTATGAAACATATGAAGTGTTTAGTGTTGATAATATGATAGCTGACAATTATGAGAACATGAAACAAATGGCAAAAGATTTTGCTGATAAAGTTATCTCTTATAATAAAGCCATCTGTTCGTATTACAAAAAACATGGCATGGTATAGAGTGCCTGACATATTTTGATTGTTTGGTTTTTCAATTAACGCATCCACATCGGCACCGAATTCTAGCGCAAGTTGTTTTTGTTTTTTTAACACTCTTTGTTTGGAGGGACAACAGATATATAGTTCCCAATAAAAAAACGTTGGCAAAGTCATTTCGCATCACTTTTTCCAAAAATTACGCTGCACCTCGGCATAAAAAATGAAAAACTTCGCTTTTCATTTTGTTCTGCGCTCGGTTTGCAGTAATTTTGCCCTAAATTGCAAAACTAATTAACACACGATAGCATCATGAACAAAATCGTAAGTAAAGAGCAATTCTCGGCCGCCGTGACAAAGTTGGTGGTTGAGGCTCCGTTGATTGCCCGTTCGCGCCGTGCCGGTCACTTTGTGATAGTGCGTTGCGGCGCCCACGGCGAGCGCATTCCGCTCACCATTGCCGATGCCGACCCTGTGGCAGGCACCATCACGCTGGTGGTGCAGGCTGTGGGCGACAGCACGCGCAAGATTTGCGCCCTTGAGCCGGGCGACAGCCTCACCGACGTGGTGGGCCCGCTGGGCAAAGCCACGCGCATTGAGCAATTTGGCACCGTGCTGTGCTGCGGAGGTGGTGTGGGCGTGGCGCCACTGCTGCCCATCATTCGCGCCATGAAGGCCGCTGGAAACCGCGTGGTGAGCGTGCTGGCAGGGCGAAGCAAGGACTTGATTATTCTCGAGGACGAGGTGAGGGCCAGCAGCGACGAGGTCATCATCATGACCGACGACGGCAGTTATGGCCAGCAGGGACTTGTCACCGTGGGCGTGGAGCAGGTGCTGCAGCGCGAACACGTGGACCGCTGCGTCACCATCGGGCCCGCTATCATGATGAAGTTTGTGGCCCTGCTCACCAAGAAGTATGAGGTGCCCACCGAGGCATCGCTCAATGCCATCATGGTCGATGGCACGGGCATGTGCGGCGCGTGCCGCGTGACGGTGGGAGGACGCACGCGATTTGTGTGCGTCGAGGGACCCGAGTTCGACGCCCATGAGATTGACTTCGATGAGTTGCTGCAGCGACTGCGCAATGGTTGAGGCAATTTGCAACAAAGCATTTCACAACATTAAAACAAAAAGAACACAATGAATCAAGATACATCACGCGATGCGCAATGGCGCGTGGAGTTGCGCCAGCGCATTAACCCCAAGGAGCGTACGGCCATCGACCGCGTGGTCATGCCTCAACTCGACCCGGCCTATCGCATCACTTGCAACGAGGAGGTGAACCAGGGCATCACCGCCGAGCAGGCGATGACTGAGGCCACTCGTTGCCTCGACTGCAACAATCCGCAGTGCGTCACCGGTTGCCCGGTGGGCATCGACATACCCGGTTTTATCAAGCGCATCGAGTGCGGCCAGTTTGGCGAGGCCGCAGCCACCATCAAACTCACCAGTTCGCTTCCTGCCGTGTGCGGCCGTGTGTGTCCGCAAGAGAAGCAGTGCGAGAGCCGTTGCCTTCACAACAAGATGAAACGTCCTCCCGTGGCCATAGGCTATCTCGAGCGATTTGCCGCCGATTGGCAACTTGCCAACGAGGATGAGTCCTCGCAAGCCGCTCCTGCTGTGTCGCCCGACGCACCGCGCGTGGCGGTGGTGGGGAGTGGGCCTGCCGGATTGTCGTTTGCTGGCGACATGGCCAAGCGGGGATTCCGCGTCACCGTGTTTGAGGCTCTGCACGAGATAGGCGGCGTGCTCAAGTATGGCATTCCCGAGTTCCGTCTGCCCAATCGCATCGTCGACCACGAAATCGACGGCTTGCGTCGCATGGGCGTGGAATTTGTGACCAACTGCCTGATAGGTCGCACGCTCACCATCGACGACCTGCGTGAGCAAGGCTTTCGTGGCATCTTCGTTGCCTCGGGTGCTGGTTTCCCGCGCTTCATGGACATTCCCGGCGAGAACCTCACCGGCGTGATGTCGAGCAACGAATACCTCACGCGCATCAACCTCATGGAGGCTGGTCGCGGTGGCGACACTCCCGTGATGCGCGGCAAGGTGATAGCCGTGATAGGCGGCGGCAACACTGCCATGGACTCGGCGCGCACAGCGCTGCGCATGGGTGCCGAGCGCGTGATGCTCGTGTACCGTCGCAGCGAGGACGAGATGCCCGCGCGGCGCGAGGAGGTGGGCCATGCCCGCGAGGAGGGCGTGGAATTCATGACCCTGCACAATCCGGTGGAGTATGTGGGCGACGACAAGGGCCGTTTGTGCGCCATGCGCGTGCAGCGCATGGAACTGGGCGAGCCCGACGCGTCGGGACGACGTTCGCCGGTGCCCGTGCCGGGAGCCATCACCGAGGTGCCTGTCGACCTGGTGATTGTGGCTGTGGGCGTGTCGCCTAACCAATTGGTGCCCAGTTCGGTGCAAGGACTGGAGGTGAGCCGCCGTCACACCATCGTTGTTGACGAGGAAACCATGTGTTCCAATGTGTCGATGCTCTATGCCGGTGGCGACATCGTGCGTGGCGGGGCAACCGTGATTCTTGCCATGGGCGACGGTCGTCGTGCCGCAGCAGCGATGGCGGCACAACTGCAATCGGAGTGATGACTCGCAAGAAACTAAAGACCGCAGCGGCGTGGGCAGCCATGGTGCTGCTCGCGCTCGTGGTGACGGTAGTAACCTGCGACGGTATCGTGCGCGCCAAGGCAAAGGGGCGCCTCTATGACCGTGTTGCCGACGTGCCGCATCGTACCGTGGGCCTACTTTTAGGCACATCGCCGGTGACGCCGTGGGGCGCGCGCAACAACTACTACACCTATCGCATGGATGCCGCCCAGCAACTTTTTGAAGCCGGAAAAATCGACTATGTGCTGGTGAGTGGCGACAACCGCACTCGCTACTACGACGAGCCCTCGATGATGCGCGATTCGCTGGTGGCGCGCGGCGTGCCCACCGACCGCATCGTGCTCGACTATGCTGGATTGCGCACCCTCGACTCGGTGGTGCGCGCCAAGGAAGTCTTCGGTCAGGACACCATCACCATCATCTCGCAGCCATTTCACAACGAGCGCGCCATCTTCTTGGCGCGCCACTATGGCATTGAGGCGATAGGCTATAATGCCCGCGATGTGTCACGATTTGACAAATGGCTGAAGATTCATTCGCGCGAATTGTTGGCGCGCGTGAAACTGTTTCTCGACCTCGCAGTGGGCAAGAAACCGCATTTCCTGGGAAAACAGGAAAAAATAGGAGAATAAAGCAGGGAAGTAGGGGAGTACGGAAGTACGGGAGTACGGGAGTACGGAAGTACAGAAGTACGGAAGTACTAAGTACGGAAGTACTAAGTACAGAAGTACGGAAGTACAGAAGTATTAAGTACAGAAGTACTAAGTGCGGGAGTACAATAGGACGGTTAGCGGCCGGCGGTGATCATGCCGAAACCCACCAGGCGGTCGTAACGCTCTCCCATGGGGCGGTCATAGACGTAGATGGCATATTGGTTTGTCGTCTGGTACTTGTCGCCCTCGATTCGATCTGTGCGACCCATGCCGGTGCCATCGGGGACCCATAGATACTGGTAGTTGTAGGCACCTTGCTTGAGCAACAGGTCGCAAGTGTATAGCCCAGTTCCCATGTCATATCTCATGAGGCGTGTGGCGGCCGGCAGGCCCTGCACCATCTCTCCGTCGATGAAAATGTTGCCGCCGCTCACCGGCCCGTCGCAGTCGAGTGCAAAGTGGGTGACAACGTAGTCGGCGTCGCAGTCGCTGTCGTTGCCTTCGGCATTGCGCACGGTGAAGTGGCCGTGCTGCGTGCTGTCGTAGAGATACTGCTCGTTGCAGCGGGGCAGGTCGGTGTGCAGCGTGGCATGGTAGTAAGGCTCGAAAAAGCCAATCTGCGCCACGCCCATGTTGATTGAATGCAAGTTCACCGTCTCGATGCGGCGGTACTCGTTGCCAGCCTCAAAGATAAGGCCTGCCTGGTGGTCGTAGGTCACATGGTCGTGCGCCACCATCATGGGGGCGGTGAGCACGGCCATGTTGTCGCTGCGCGTATTCTGGGCGATGACTGTGGTGAGTTCGCGGTAGGGGTCGGCAATCATGCCCGGGCGGTAGAACACGTTCACGGTGAGTTGTTGGTGCGTGTCGTTGTAGTCCACGTCGGTGCGCGAGGTCACCTCGCTGCGCACGTTCACCGTGTTCTCGCACACCATGAAGCGTGCCGTGAACAGCACGGCGTCGGGGTCGTCTTGCTCATAGACGCGAAGCACATAGTTGCCACTTTTTGTCAACTGGAAATCCTCGTTGGGAATCGTGAAATTGTAGTTGAAATAGTGTGTAAACGTGGCTTCGCTCTGCTTGTAGTCGTCGACGTCGGCCTGGTTAAATCCCTCCACATACTCGCTCTCGACCAGCACCGAGGGGCGCCACAGGGCGTCGCAATGCGTCACGCTGTAGCGCAGGTAGTGCACGTCGTAGTCCAGCAGGTCGAAATTCACGTTGATGCGGTCGTCGCCATTCATCATTATCACCGGCGGCAGATACATGTTGCTCAGGGGCGCCACCTTGAGGCTGTGCACGCGGCTGTCCACCACCTGCACTTGCGTGTCGGCGGTGCCCAGTTGTGCCCAGGTCATCAGCGTGGTCGCTGCCACGGCAAGAAACATAAACGCGCGTCTCATCATCATTCTCGTCATAATTTTTTATATACTATGTGACCACTCTTGCCCCCCAAAAGTTTAATCGTCCCTTGTTTACAGCGTGTTGAGCGCTGTGGTGTGCAGGATGAACGCCTCGGCTGCTTTGCAGCGGCATTCCAGCCCGCGGAACACCTCCATGGGGGTGTGCCAACCCTCGAAAAGCGCGTCCATGCCCTGGCTCGCGTGGCACTGGCAAGCGCGATGCTTCTGCTCGAGCACGCTCTCGATGTTCACCCAATGGGTGGGGTGGAAGAGTTGCGACTGCGTGCCCGACATCGCCTCGAAGTAGTAGAGTTGGAAAGAATATCCCACTCTGCGCCACGCGTCGAGCACCAAGATGCCACAGGCGGCATGGTCGCGGTGGCTGTCGATGGGCCAGTGGGTAATCACCACGTCGGGGCGCTCTTTTTCCAGTAGTTCGCGCATCTCCTTGTAGCGGGCGATATTCACCTCGGTGTTGCCGTCGACTTGCGACATGAAGATGTGCCTTGCTCCGGTCACGCGGCAGGCGTTCTCGGCCTCTACCACGCGCACCGCGGCGGCCTCGCTGTGGCTCATGCCGGCGATGCCCGCCTCGCCGCGAGTGAGGTACACCGACACCACGTCGTGTCCGGCGGCGGCAAGCAGGCACATCACGCCACCGGCGCCGGTCTCGGGGTCATCGGGATGGGCACCAATGACGAGAATTTTCTTACGTTGCCCCTGGGCAAGTGGGGCGGAATTTTGAGCAGCGCTGCTCACGGGAATGCCCAGTACGGTGGCAGTGGCTACAGCGGCCCCTGTCATTTTAATCATTTCACGGCGGTTCATGTCTGGTTATCTTATGAAGAGGAAAACGGTATAAGTAATGTAAAGCGTCAGGAAGATGAAGCCCTCGATGCGGTCAAACTTGTCGCGCTTGAAGGTGAAGGCCACTACGGCGGTGAGCACGGCGGCACCGAGCATCATAGCGTAGTCCAACAAATGGACACCCACCACATTGAGGGGTTTCACACAGCCACTCACACCCAGGATGAACAGGATGTTGAACACGTTGCTGCCTATGACGTTGCCCAGCGCGAGTTGAGGATTGTTCTTGCACGCGGCCACCACGGCGGTGATGAGTTCGGGCAGCGACGTGCCCACGGCCACGATGGTGATGGAGATGACCGCCTCGCTCATGCCCCAGTCGGTGGCGAGTTTCTTGGCGGCATCGAGAAAGAGGTTACCGCCGCCAATGAGCCCCACGAGCGACACCAGCGCGATGAACCAGAGCAGCGCGGGATGCTTGCCGGCAAGTTTGCTCTTTGTCTCCTCGTCGGCTTCGCTGAGCGCCTTTTGCGGGTCTTTGCCCTTTTGCACCACCACATAGCCCATGTAGCACAAAAAGAGCACCAGGAAAAACACCGCGTCGACGCGCGAGATGGTGTTCTCTTGGATGCCAGGTATCAGTTTGTCGTTGGCCACGAGGAACAGCAGTGCAGCAGCGCCGATGCCAAACGGAATGTCGCGACGGATGGTGGTGCGCTCTATGTCGAAGGGCAATATCGTGCCCGCCAAGCCCAGGATGAGTAGCACATTGGCAATGTTGCTGCCTATCACGTTACCCATGGCGATGTCGCCGTCGCCAGCCAGTGCGCTCTTGACGCCCACAAACAACTCGGGAGCCGACGTGCCCATGCCCACGATAGTCAAGCCAATGATGAAATTAGAAATCTTGGCGCGCTGCGCTATCGCCACCGACGAATCAACGAGATAGTCGGCCGACAGCAGCAACAACCCAAGTCCCACTATTAAAAACAAATAATCCATAGAATGCTCTAAATATATATGATATTAAGGTTTTACCAGAAGTGCGCTGGCTTCGTACAGGAAGTAGATGGGGAGGAACACAATCATGAGTGTGAAGGGGTCGCCTGTGGGAGTGATGAACGCCGCGAGCACCAGCAGCACGACCACGGCGTGGCGACGATAGGTGGTGAAGAAACTGCGATGCAGTATGCCCAACGAGCCCAGCAGCCACGACATGAGCGGCAATTCAAACACCAACCCCATGACGAGCAACAGCATGAAGAAGGTGTCCATGTAACTGTCGAGCGAGATTTGGTTGGGCACCATGGCGCTCACATGGTAGTCGGCGAGGAACCGCAACGTCACAGGAAACACCACAAAGTAGCCCACTGCCACTCCCAGGAAAAACATCACCGTGCCCAGCGTGAAGGCGATGCTCACCCCGCGGCGCTCGTGAGCATAGAGCGCGGGAGCGATGAAGGTCCACAGCAGATAGGTCATCACGGGAAACGTGAGCACGATTGCCAGGTAGAACGACGTGGACATGTGGATGAAGAACTGCGACGCCAACTGAATGTTGATGAGGTCGACATGGAATGCCGCGGCGTTGAAATGCGGGAAATGGGGCAGGGCGGCAGTGATGCGCTCAAAGGCGCGGTAGAGCACGAAATCGCCCCGGCATGGAGCCAAGATGATGCTGTCGAAGATGTGCGGCATGAACGCAAACAGCAGCACTGCCGCACACACCAGTACGGCAGCCATCTTCACCAGCACCGAACGCAACGCGTCCAGATGGTCCCAGAACGTCATCTCCTGCAACTCGTCGCCCTGGCTCACGTTGTCGGCGCTCTCAACGGGAGTCTCCTCACGCATGTGGCAATCTTTGGCAATTACTCTTTAGTTTCCTTGCTTGGCTCGTCGTCTTCGAGAGGTTTCTTAATCTCTTCCTCCACGTCGTTCATGCCCTTCTTGAAACTGCGCACGCCCTTGCCAAGCCCCTTCATGAGTTCGGGAATCTTCTTGCCGCCAAACAGCAGCAACACTACAAAGGCAATGAGCAGCAACTCGCTTGTGCCTAACGTGCCAAACAACAATAAAACCCAGTTAAGTGTCATAGCGTTTGATTTTTATAGATACTTCCTTATAGTCACGCAAAGTTAGCGCAAGTTGAGCGAATAAGCAAAAGTTATTTTGCTTTTGTTGAGGCATAGCGAAATTTCGGGGCTCTTGGGGAGGCTGTGGAGAGCGGCGGTAGGGGTGTCCTGGACTGCGTCCCGGAGTACACAGACATGCTAAACGCGCGGTGGCTGTTGGGAGTGGTGGGGTTACTTGATTTGGTCTTTAGGAATGAGGCTGTAGTCGTA
>CACWKM010000045.1 GCA_902761475.1 uncultured Bacteroidales bacterium | reverse complement strand
AAAAAACCTCTTGGGTTAAGGAGCACTCATCCAACGTGGGTGCCTACGATACAATAACCCAAGAGGACAAAAAAGCAGTTTCGTCTGTTTCCAACGTTGCCGAATGTCGGGCGTTTATATTGTCGAAACAGCTTTTATTCGAAAACTCTGGATTACTTGCAAACCTCCGCACCAATCGCGGTATCCTCAAATAGTCCAGAGTCGATTTCTATCCGCAAAGATAGTCAAAAACAAACCGCATCGCAACAGTTTGAACCTAAAAAAAAATAAAAAAAACAGACAAATGACACCTTTTTTACCAACTTCCGTATGCCCGGCGGTCGGCATCAATGCGTAACAAGATGAACAGCAAGAAAGTAAATCCCCATAGCGATGAGCCTCCATAACTGAAAAACGGTAGGGGGATGCCAATGACGGGGCATAGCCCGATTACCATGCCGATGTTGATGGCCAGGTGGAAGATGAGATAAGAAGCCACACAATAGGCATAGACACGCCCGAAGGTGGTCTGTTGGCGCTCGGCAAGGGTGATAATGCGCAAGATGAGCATCAAAAATGCCACCAACACGATGACACTTCCCACAAAGCCTTTCTCCTCGCCTATGGTGCAAAAAATAAAGTCGGTGTGCTGCTCGGGCACATATTTGAGTTTGGTTTGCGTGCCATTGAGGAAGCCCTTGCCCAACAGGCCACCCGAGCCAATGGCGATTTTGCTCTGATTCACGTTGTAGCCCGCACCACGCAAGTCCTGCTCAATGCCCAGCGTCACCTTGATGCGCATCTGCTGATGCGGCTCCAAGATGTTGTTGAAGGCAAAGTTCACCATGAACATGAAAATGATGCTCAGCACGGCAAAGACGAGCGTGAACGCCACCTTGCGCATGTCGTCGTGAAGCATGCCCCAAGCCAGATAGATGAGCGAGACGCCTATCACCACGCCGAAGAACACATAGCCGTTGATGCTCACGCCAGCCCAGCGAATGAGTGCCCAAGCCAGCAGGCCGCTCACCACATAGCCCAGCGTGACGTTGCGCCACAAGAAGAACGAGCGACAGTAGAACAGCAACATGGCCACGATGAGCACCATCACGATGATGAATGCCACGAACATGCCCAGCGGAATGCCCATTATCGTCATCGCGGCAAACTTGAGCACCACCACAAAATAGACAATGGCACACAAGGCGGCAAAAAGCACAAAGCCGCTCATGCCCTCGCGATAGAGCACAAACACGAGCGAGGTATAGACCAGCGCCGAACCCGTCTCGCGCTCAAGAATGATGCACAAGATGGGAAGCACGATGATGGTGATGGCGATGGCATAGTTGCGGGTGGAGTTGAGTTGGAAGCCATAGGTGCCAAACAATTTGGCAAGGGCCAGTGCGGTGGCAAACTTGGCAAACTCCGCCGGCTGCAAACTCACCGGCCCGAAAACCAGCCATGAGTGCGAGCCCTTGATGTCGGGGGCCACAAAAATCGTGACGATGAGCAACATAATCATCACCCCGTAGATGGGATAGGCATAGGCCTCATAGAGTCGACGGTCGATGAGCAACAGCGAGAAGCCTATGATAATCGACAAGCCGGCCCACACGAACTGCTTGCCCGAGAACTCCGCCATGTCGAACATGCTGGCCTTGTCGAAGTCGTAGGTCGCCGCATAGATGCTCACGGCACCTGCCACCACCAGCAGTAGGTAGAGGATGATGGTGAACCAGTCCACCTGCCTGAGCAGGTTGCCGCCCTCGTCGTCGTTATGTAGTTGCAGTTGTGACACGGTTGAAGCCTAAAAACTATATCATCACTCGGTTGTCTTCTTCTTGCGCTCTCTCGGTATGGTTATCATCGTGCGCGACGCCATTGCTGCCGCGGCACCTTGACGTGCCGGCGAGAGGCTGCCGCGCAGGTAGCGTTCAATCATGAGTGCGCCGATGGGCACACCGAAGGTGGCGCCAAAGCCGGCATTCTCCACATACACGCAAATGGCAATCTTGGGGTCGTTCATCGGGGCAAAGCCCATGAACACAGAGTGGTCGCGACCATGGGGGTTTTGTGCAGTTCCCGTCTTGCCGCACACGTCAAGTCCGGGCAGGTTGGCACCACGGCAAGTGCCGCCGGTGACCGCCATGCGCATACCCTCGGCAATCTCCTCGTAGTAGTGCTTGTCGATGGTGGGGTCGTGACGCTCGATACATTTCTTGAGCACACCCACGCCCTTGATTTCCTTCACCACGTGAGGAGTGATGAAGTAGCCACGATTGGCGATAGTGGCGCTCAGGTTGGCAATTTGCAGCGGTGTGGCAAGAATCTCGCCCTGGCCTATGGCGTCGCTGATGATGGTGTTGGAAATCCATTTGCCCTCGCCATAAATCTTGTCGTAAAATGCCTCGTTGGGGATGAAACCGCGGCTCTCGCCCGGCAAATCCACGCCGAGTTTGTAGCCATAGCCCATCGACACCATGTGGTGTTTCCACACCTCGAAGGCTTTGCTTGTGGAGCCATACTTGCTGCGCCGGTCAAGCATGTGCTTCAATCCCCAGCAGAAGTAGGCGTTGCACGACGTCTGAATGGCCGGCTTGAGCGTGATGGGCGAGCCGTGGCCGTGGCAGCCCACGCGCAGGCCGCCGCTGATGAATCCGCGATGGCAGGGATAGGCGGTGGTGAGGTCCACGATGCCCTCCTGGCGGAAGATGAGTCCCTGCGACGGCTTGAAGGTGGAGCCCGGAGGATAGGCCGCCATGATGGCGCGGTCGTAGAGCGGCTTGAGGCGGTTGTTCACCAGGTCGCGGTAGTTCTTGCCGCGCTCCTTGCCGATGAGCAACGACGGGTCGTAACTGGGGCTGGACACGAGGGCGAGGATTTCGCCGGTCTTGGGCTCGATGGCCACGATGGCGCCAATCTTGCCTTGCATGAGTTGCTCGCCAAGTTGCTGCAACTCGATGTCGATGCTCAACTTCAAGTCCTTGCCGGCAATGGGAGGCACATCCTCGGCGCCGTCCTTGTAGCGTCCCTTGATTTTGCCCACGGCGTCGCGAATGAGAATTTCGCTGCCCTTGCGGCCACGCAAGTAGGTCTCGTAACTCTTCTCGATGCCCAGGTCGCCAGTGTAGTCGCCCGAGCGGTAGTAGTCGTCGTTGTCGATGTCGCGCTGATTCACCTCGCGAATGTCGCCCAGCACATTGGCGCCACAAGTGGTGTTGTACTGCCGCAAGATGCGCTGCACGATGAAGAAGCCCGGATAGCGATAGAGTTTCTCCTGCAAGCGCCCATAATCTTCGGCACTGAGGTGGTTCATGAACACCTGCTGCGTGTAGGGCGAATAGTTGCGCACGCGCTTCATCTGCTCGATGCGGCGGTCGTAGTCGGCGCGCTCGATTTGCAGTGTGCGGCAAAAATCGGCGGTGTCAAACGGGGCTACGTCCTTGGGAATCATCATCAGGTCGTAGGCCGGCTGGTTATAGACGATGAGGCTGTCGTTGCGGTCAAAAATCAAACCGCGCGACGGATAAATCGTGCGTTCCAGAAAAGCATTGCTGTCGGCATTGGCTTTGTACTTGCTGTCCATGACCTGCAACTCAAAGAGTTTGGCCACATAGATGAGCACCAGCACCACGATGAAGCCGCCTATCACATACTTTCGCTTCTCAAGATTATAGTCTTTTCTCACGGCGCGTAGTTACTAAACTGTCAATTCCCAGCATCATGGCAATGGAGAGCACGCTGCTGGCGGCCACACGCAGCAAGGTGAGCGTGACATCGCGCAGTGTGAAGGCCTGCACAAAGAAGATGAGCAAGCAATAGACCACGGTGAGCGTGGACAGGTATTTCAGGTACACCCCCACTCCCAGCGAATCGGTCGACGGCAACGGGTTGCTCATGTCGGCCTCGCGAGGCACGAAAGCGTTGAACACGCTGTGCCTGAAGGCGGCCATCACCACACTTGCCAGCGCGTGCATGCCCGGCGTGTTGTTGAACACGTCGAGGCTCAAGCCCAGCAAGAAAGCGATGGTGAGCACCCAGTTCACGTGCAGATTCACCGGCAAGCGCAATATCACATAGATGAACACGATGGGCACCGCCACGTTGAAAAATATGACCTTGCTCAGCACCACTTGCACGAGCAGCAGCACCACGGCGAGCACAAGAAATTGCAGCACGGTCCTAATCATGGCTTGCCTCCTTTCTTGCCGTTGTCCACGGCAGTGGTGTCCTCGCCGTTCTCGCCACGCCGCAAGGCGCGCAACTCGTCGGCCATGTTGTTGGTAATCACGCGCACCGTGCTCAACTGGCTAAAGTTGGTGGTGAGTTTCACCTTGAGCGAGAGGAAATTGTCGTTCACGTTGTGAGCACGCTCTTGCACGGTGCCCACGATGAGCCCCTCGGGAAACACTGCCGAGTAGCCGCTGGTGACGATGGTATCGCCCACGTCATAGAGCATGTGCTTGGGCAACTCCTCGAGCACCGCAGTGCTGGGGTCTTTTCCGTCCCACACCAGGCTGCCGAAGTAGTCGCTGCCGCGCATCTTGCACGACAGGCGCATGTGGGGATTCAGCAACGAGATGATGCGCGCCGAGTGGGTGCCCACCACGTTCACGATGCCCACCACACCATTCTGGTCCACCACGCCTTGCTCGGGCTTCACGCCATCGGCACTGCCGCGGTTGATGGTGATGTAGTTGTTGGGCTGCGCGATGCTGTTGCTTATCACATGGGCCACCACAAAGTCAAACTGCCTCGAACTCACGGGCAGTGCCACGGTGTCGGGCAGCAGCAGGCGCGTGTTGTCGAGTTCCATGCGCAGTTCCACCAGTTCGTGTTCGAGCAGGGCGTTGCGCTCCTGCAAGTCGCGGTTGATGTCCTTGAGGTTGAAATAACTCGTGACCGCGCTGAAGGCCTCATAGACCGTCGCCGTCACGCCGTTGGCGCTGGTGAGGTACACGCTTTGCTGATAGGGATTATCACGAAACAATAGAACGCAACTCATGACCACATAAACTGTGAACACGAACCACGAACTATGTTTGACGAAGAAATCGAGCAGATTTTTCATCGCTCCTCCCCTTCTTCAAGCGCGCGCAACCCACCCAGTCCCGAGTGAAGAAGCACGCGTGCTTAGCGTTTCAAGAACTTGAAGTGCTTGATATTCTTCAGCGCCACGCCGGTACCGCGGGCCACTGCGTGCAGCGGATCCTCGGCCACATGGAACTGGATGCCAATCTTGTTGGTCAAGCGCTTGTCGAGGCCACGCAGTTGTGCGCCACCACCAGCCAGGAACACGCCGTTCTTCACGATGTCGGCATAGAGTTCGGGGGGCGTTTGCTCCAGCGCGCTGAGCACGGCAGCCTCAATTTTGCTGATGGACTTCTCGATGCAGTGGCAAATCTCCTGATAACTCACCGGCACCTCCATGGGCAGAGCGGTCATCTGGTTGGGACCGTGCACCACATAGTCTTCGGGCGGATTGTCGAGTTCGGTGAGGGCGCTACCCACGTTAATCTTGATGAGTTCGGCAGTGCGCTCACCCACCTTCACGTTGTGGGCGCGGCGCATGTGCTCCTGAATGTCCTCGGTGAGGTCGTCGCCGGCAATGCGGATGCTCTTGTTGCTCACGATGCCGCCAAGCGAAATCACAGCAATCTCGGTGGTGCCACCGCCTATGTCCACAATCATGTTGCCCTCGGGGGCAAGCACATCGAGCCCAATACCCAGGGCAGCAGCCATAGGCTCATAAATCATGTACACGTCGCGACCTCCGGCGTTCTCGCTCGAGTCGCGCACGGCACGTATCTCGACCTCGGTAGAGCCCGAGGGGATGCACACCACCATGCGAAGCGACGGCGAGAACCAGTGATTCTTGGCGCTCACCTTCTGAATCATGCCGCGAATCATCAACTCGGCGGCATTAAAGTCGGCAATCACGCCATCGCGCAACGGGCGCACCGTGCGGATGCCCTCGTGCACCTTGCCGTGCATCTCGCGAGCTTTCTCGCCCACGGCAATCAATTTGCCGGTCTTCGAGTCCAGCGCCACAACGCTTGGCTCGTCAATCACGATTTTACCATTGTGGATGATAATGGTGTTGGCCGTTCCCAAATCGACGGCTATTTCTTGTGTAAATGAGAAGATTCCCATATTGTTATGCTTGTTTTTTTTGATGTTGCAAAACCAGTTTATTCTAAATGCAACTGCAAAATTACTCAAAAGTGGCCGATTAACAACAACAAATCGACAATTAAATTTTATCGCCGTCTGCTAAATATTCCAAAGCCGGGCATAACAAGTTGATTATAGGCAAGTAACACAACCAAACCATGGGCAGCCCACTTCATCGGGCATGAAGGTTTTTCTGTGACACAAACACAATTTATGGCGCACCATTGCAGTTATATATAATGGTATAATGTGCTTTTTTTTAGGAATGACCTGCATGAAAAGATATATTCTGTTGCTGGGCTTGCTCGTTGCAAGCATGAGCATGGCCGCCGGAGAGTTGACATTCAACGGCACCAGCCACGACGTAATCACCATAGAACCGGCCGCCAACACCGGCCTCAATGCCATCTACGTGCTCTACGACACCGAGGGCGTGAGCATGACCTACAACGCCACCACCGCCAGTTACGTGAACTGGATGATATATGGCGAAGGCGGAGGAGGCTATGCCCAGGACATCACCTCGGGCATCACCCGCAACGGCCGCACCTCCACGCTCAACCAGGTCACCCCCGACCACGGCTACATCATCGAGGAAGGAACTAACCGCACCTATGTGTGGGTGACCGACTACTCGAAGCACCGCCTGCGCATCAACAGCCTCCTGCCGATTGCCGACGGCGATTGCGGCACAGCGTCGATTGAGGTCGATGGACAGTGCGACGACATCGTGTTCTACTCCATCACCGGAGTGAGGCGCGTGCTCGACCGACAACTCAAACTCACCTACAACACGCTGGAATGGAACAGCGGCACCGAGCAACAAGAGCAGGGCGAGGACCCCGACCAAGAGCAACAAGGCGACGGCGACGAGCAAGGCGACAATCCCGACGAGGGCAGCGACACCCACACCTCGGCCGACCCCATCGAAGCCAAGTGGGAAGAGAAGACGGTGGAGGAGAGCCTCGAGGGCTTCAAGGACATCATCGCCGTGCCCGCACCCCTTGAAAACACCACCTTCACCCTGAGCGGCGACCGCTTCCTCGAGGCTTGGCACGAAGCAATAAGCAAGGAGAGCGACACCTATACCACCGCGGCCATCGACGTGCGCACCACCGCCATACAGGAAGAGCGACACAACGACAACGAGAAGAAATCGGGCGACGGCACTACACTGGGCGACTCGGCACCAGCAACCATCACCTTTAAGGCCTACCCCACCGATGCCGTGGTGTTCCGCGAGTGGCAAATGTCGCGAGACATCGAGTTCAACAACATCGAGATACGCATCAACCAGGACGAAACAACGCAGACCTTCAACCAGGAGGGCACCTACTACTGGAGATATGTGGCTGCCAACGACGAGGGCGTGTGCCAAATGGAGAGCGACACCTACACGGTGAGCATCGGAGTGAGCGAACTCTACTGCCCCAACGTGTTCTCACCAGGGTCCACACCCGGCGTGAACGACGAATGGAAAGTTTCTTACAGGTCCATCATCGAGTTTGAATGTTGGATTTTCAACCGCTGGGGCAACCAAATCGCCCACTTCACCGACCCGTCGCAGGGATGGGACGGCACCTACAAAGGCAAACTGGTGAACTCGGGGGTGTATTACTACGTGATTCAAGCACGGGGTAGCGACGGAAAACGCTACAAACTGGGCGGCGACATCAACATCATTCGCCACAAGAGCAATCCGCACTCCACCACGCCCTCCGAAGAAGGCGGCGACGGAGGCGACGGCGGAGGCGAACAGTCGGGCGACAACGTCACAGAATAACCGCATCAAGGTTCCTCACGACAAAACGTGGGGACACCAACAAGACCATCCCCAGGTTTCGTCCCTCTTACGAGGCACGCACCTGGGGATTTTCTATATCGTTCCTCGACGAGGAACACTCACCCAATGCAATCGGTCACGCGCTTGAGATTACTCGAAGTATTTCACCTCAAAATTCCACGCGCCATTCTGGAACTCTGCGACACCCGTGGGAACGGCTTGCCGGGGCGGGAACGACACGCGATGGCCTTTGAACATGTCAATCTGAGGGAATGCCAGCGTGCCATCGTAGTAGCACGGCACATTGTCGCCCGCCGGATAGCGGTAGCGGTTCACCACGCCATTTGAGATATCGTCAACCTCAATGATGCGTCCCTGCGCATCGCGGGTCACCTTCACCTCTGCCTCCTCTTCGTTTTCTCTCAGCCCGCTGATGTAGAGCCTTGTCACATCACCGTCTTGCGACTTACGCACTTCGTGTGGAGTGGTGGTGATGGGGGGATTGCCGTCGGCATCAAGGTTCCACCAGTTGACAAACACGCTCTGCGCACGCGTGGGCAGCCCGTCGAGGCCATAGAAGATGGTGAAACTATAGGCCCCCTCAATCGTCTCGCTTTGGTCATAGGAGATGAGCCTGCCCTCGCGATCAAACTCATAGGTGCAATAGTCGCCGTCAGACACGTCCATATCATCGCTGTAGGCCCCTAGCGTCTTCACGGGCGCATTGAATCCGAGTGCTTTCACATAGTTGGGCGCATCGGCCACCTTACCCTGGGCCAATGCGGTTGCCGACGGAAGCAACATGGCCGCCGCTGCCACCAGACTCATGAACAAGCCTTTAGTTTTCATCGTCAAAATTCGTTTAGTGCTGAATAATACGCAAAAATAGTCATTCGCACTCAATTCTGCAACAAGCACAATGCAATTTGGCATCAAAAAAATGTGACAACGATGGTTACCCATGGTCGAAGTTAGGCGGCGTTTCGGCAATTCAAAATGAAAATCTTGGCTTTTCATTTTGAATTGCGCTCAACTTGCACTAGCGTTGCGGTTTCACCGCGAAGTTCGGCGGCGTTTCGGCAATTCAAAAATGAAAATCTTGGCTTTTCATTTTGAATTGCGCTCAACTTGCACTAACTTTGCAGCTTGGTTTAAGCAAACAAACGAAATTAGTAACACATCACAAGCAATTATAACGCATGAAATCATTCTTCTCGCGCAACGTGCTCATCGCCATCACCGCCTTGGTGAGCCTTTGCCTGCTTTACTGGGGCATTGACTTCTTGAAAGGCGTCAATCTGTTCACGCCGGCCAATTTCTACTATGCCAAGTTTGACAAGGTCAACGGACTGGTTAAGTCGGCCCCCATCACCGTGAACGGTTTCCAGGTGGGACAAGTGCGCGAAATCAACTACGACTACGACAACAATCAGATTTCGGTGATGCTGGCCATGAACAAGGACCTCAAGATTCCGCAGGGCAGCACCGTATCGATAGTCTCTAACCTCACCGGTGCCGCGACCATGGCACTCACGCTGGGCGACCAACCCACATTTCTCAATGTGGGCGACGAGGTGCCGTCGGTGACAAATATGGGCCTCATGGACAAGGTGGGCAAAGATGTGATGCCACAACTCGTTGCCATCTTGCCAAAATTGGATTCCATTCTCTCCAATGTGAACGCCCTCACCGCCAACCCCGCCCTGCAAGCCAGCGTGACGCGCCTTGACGGCATCACCGCCGAATTGGCCAACAGCAGTCATCAGTTGAACACGCTCATGACATCGTTGAACCGCACCATGCCGGGCGTGATGACCAACGTGGGCACCATCACGACGAACTTTGGCGAGGCCTCGGGCAACCTGAACGCCATGACCGCCAAATTCAACCAAATGCCGATTGACCAGACGGTGCGCGACTTGAACGCCACGGTAGCCAATCTGCAAGCGCTCTCGGCAAAACTCAACAGCAAGGACTCCAGCCTGGGCATGTTGCTCAACGACAACGGCCTCTACAACCACGCCGACCAGTCGCTGGCTGCGCTCGACTCACTGCTGGTCGACATCCGTCAGCATCCCAAGCGCTACATCACCATCAAGGTGTTCTAAAGATAACGCTTGACGCATAGTTTATCCGCGCCCAGCGGGCTTCTTATCTCAATAGCAACCGCACAAGAAAGAACCATCATCGACGACAGCCATGGTGGTTCTTTTTTTTTCACCCCGACAACCACATAATAATCCCATTCACACGCATCAACCATGAGTACCGAAGAAATCAACGACCAAGCCATGCCAGCAACGCCAGCCAGCGAGGACACGGCACCAATCCCATACGATGGCCCCACCTCGCCCGAGCCCGACCGCGAGCCCGAAGAATATGGGTTCAGGTTTAACTTTCTCCAATTCATCATCGGAGTGGGCATTTGTGTGTGGTATTACAGCCAATATGGCTACTGGGAGGTGCTGCCCTACCTCGCCATCGTGGTCGTCATTCATGAACTGGGCCACGTGGTAGTGGGCAAGGCATTTGGATGCATCGTCAAGGAGATGCAAGTGTTTCTCTTGGAATTTGTGAGTTACAAGCCCCGCCCCAAAGCCGGCGGCAGTTCGTGGCGCAACATTGCATGGAGCCTGGGCACACTGCCGCTGGGCGGCTTCACCGTGTTTCAGAACCGTCCGGTGGACGAAAGCGACGAGCCCCACGCTCACCCCGAGGCCACAGCCGCCACCTCGCCCTATCTGAACGACAAGCCGGCATGGCATCGACTGCTCATCGCGGCGGCGGGCGTGCTGTTCAACTTCGCCACCTTTATCATCTTGTACGTCAGCATGCCGCTGTCGGCGCATTGGGAGAGTTTGTGCTGGCCCGTGGCATTTTTCTCGCTCGCCCTGGCAGTGTTGAACATCCTGCCCGTCTATCCCCTCGACGGGGGAGCCATCCTGTTCGCCGCCTACGAAATGGCAACCGGCAAGAGGCCGTCACCGCGATTCACCAAGGTGTGCGCCATTGTGGGGTTCTACCTCATCATCGTCTTCTTCTGGATTTTCCCCGAATGGATAACCGCCATCCTCGACAAAGTGTTGGCGCTATTCTTTTGACTCTCCCATCCACCCCTGTTGAACACAAAATTGGGTAGCCACCTTAGTGACCACCCAATTCGTCTTTTCACATCGCTAAGCGATGTTTTACTCGGCCTTGCCGTTGCTTCCCAGCACCTCGATGATTTTGTGCTTGTAGAGGCGTTCCATCTCATCGCGAGCGGGACCGCAATACTTACGCGGGTCGAACTCTCCGGGTTTCTCGGCAAACACCTTGCGCACAGCAGCAGTGAAGGCCAGACGGCTATCGCTGTCGATGTTGATCTTGCACACTGCGCTCTTAGCGGCCTTGCGCAACTGCTCCTCGGGAATACCCACAGCGTTAGGCAACTTGCCGCCGTTGGCGTTGATGATGTCGACATACTCCTGGGGAATGCCAAGGAAGGTGGTACCAAGCGACCAGTCTCCGGGTCGATGGTGCACTGCTCGGGAGTGAACTTGTAAGCACCGTGGCTCGTGCCGATGGAGATAGCCAGCGAATCGCAACCCGTGCGGGTAGCAAAGTCAATCACCTCCTCGGGCTTGGTGTAGTGCGACTCAGCAGCCTCCACCTCGTCTTCCACGCCAGCGAGCACGCCCAACTCGGCCTCGACGGTCACGTCGAACTGATGAGCATACTCCACCACTTGGCGAGTCAGGGCGATGTTCTCCTCATAGGGCAGCGACGAACCGTCGATCATCACGCTCGAGAAACCAAAGTCCACACACGACTTGCAGAGTTCAAAACTGTTGCCGTGGTCCAGATGGAGAGCAATCTGAGGATGCTCCCAACCCAACTCCTTGGCATACTCCACAGCACCCTGAGCCATGTAGCGCAGCAGCGTCTGGTTAGCATATTTGCGGGCACCACTCGACACCTGCAAAATCACCGGCGACTTGGTCTCGGCAGCGGCCTTGATGATGGCCTGAAGTTGCTCCATGTTGTTGAAGTTGAACGCGGGAATGGCATAGCCGCCATCGATGGCCTTGGCAAACATTTCACGGGTGTTCACAAGGCCTAATTCCTTAAAACTTACCATTTTGTAATTACTTGTTAGTATTTAAAACAAATCAATAGTTTC
This sequence comes from uncultured Bacteroidales bacterium, assembly GCA_902761475.1. Classification (GTDB taxonomy): domain Bacteria; phylum Bacteroidota; class Bacteroidia; order Bacteroidales; family Muribaculaceae; genus Sodaliphilus. The sequence goes on along the minus strand of CACWKM010000045.1, from coordinate 972 downwards.
TACTTTTGCAAAGTTACAAAATATTTTTTAAATATTTCACCCATTTCATCGTTTTTTACACCCCCCTCCTAAATCCTCCGCAAATCCTCCGCAATCCTCGGCAAGTCCTCTCCCCGTCCTTCCGTACTTCCGTACTTCCGTACTTCCATCCTTCCGTACTTCCATCCTTCCGCATCCCGCCCTCTCTTGTCTATCTCGCAAATTATTACTATTTTTGTGCAAAGATTTGTTTCGCAGTGCATCATGGACTACCAACACATTCTTGAAGAAATCTACCAGCGCGTGCAAGAGCTTCGCCAAGTGGGCAAGCAAGCGAGTTACATTCCCGAACTCGCGCGCGTCAACCCCGACCAAATGGGCATGTGCCTCTCGTTTCTCAACGGCGAGCAATATGCCGTGGGCGACGCCCACGTGCGCTTCTCCTTGCAAAGTATCTCTAAGGTGTTTGCCCTGGCTATGGCCATCGGCGAAGAGGGCGGACGGCTATGGCGACGCATGAACCGCGAGCCCAGCGGCAACGCCTTCAACTCGCTCGTGCAGTTAGAACTGGAGCGAGGCATTCCGCGCAACCCCTTCATCAACGCCGGAGCCATCGTAGTGGCCGACGTGTTGCTGTCGCACTTCGACGACCCCGAGCGCGCATTCATCACCTTCGTGCGCGAACTGGCTGGCTGCCGCACCATCGACTTCAACCCGCGCATGGCAGCCTCCGAGCGCAGCCAGGGTTACCTCAATGCCGCCATCGCCAACCTGCTGAAGTATCACCACAACATCGAGGGCGACATCGAAAACGTGCTCCATTTCTACTTCACCATGTGCAGCGTGGAGATGAACTGCGTGGAACTGGCACAGTCGTTCAAGGCCTTCGCCGACCACCGCAACCCGTTCTACTATGCCGGCACGTCGCTCACCGCGTCGCAGGTAAAGCGCATGAACGCTATCATGCAGACTTGCGGATTCTACGACGAGGCG
>CACWKM010000044.1 GCA_902761475.1 uncultured Bacteroidales bacterium | reverse complement strand
CTTAGCCAGACGCATATCATAGTTCTCGAGGAAGATGATCTTACCGAGGAACTGCGGCATACGGCTGATCTCGACGATACGCTTGATCAGACCTTGACCACCACCATCAGCAGGGTGTGCCTTACCGGTGAAGAGGAACAGAACAGGGTAGTTCGGGTTGTTTACCAACTTATCCAGACGCTCCAGATCGGTGAAGAGCAGGTGAGCACGTTTGTAGGTAGCAAAACGACGACCGAAACCGATCACAAGGTGGTTCGGGTTCATCTCGTTCAGCGCCTCGATGATACGTCCCGGGTCTCCTTGGTTCTTCATCCAGTCCTCACGGAACTGCTCCTTGATATATTGCATCATCTTGCGTTTCAAGCTCATACGGGCACCCCAGATGATCTCATCCGGAATATCTGCATACGGCTTCCACATATCCATATTGGACTGATCGTTATACCATCCTTCGGGCAGGTACTTGCGGTAGATATCCTTCCACTCCGATGCAGCCCATGTCGGCATATGCACACCGTTGGTGACATAGTCCACGTGCAGCTCCTCCGGATAGTAACCCGGCCAAACGGGAGCGAACATCTTCCTCGATACCTCGCCGTGCAACCAGCTCACACCGTTTGCCTCTTGGCAGGTGTTGAGGGCAAAGACGCTCATCGAGAACTTCTCGTTATGATCATCAGGGTTCGTACGACCCATACCGATCAGGTCATTCCACTCGATACCGAGTTTCTCTGCATACGAACTCATGTATTTGTAGAACAGACCCTCCTCGAAATAGTCGTGACCGGCAGGTACCGGCGTGTGGCAGGTATACAGACCGCTTGCGCGTACCACCTCTTTCGCCTCGTTGAAACTGAGACCTTCCTCCTGCACCAGATCCACCAGACGCTGCAATCCCATGAGCGCTGCGTGACCCTCGTTGCAATGATATACATCCTTCTTGATACCGAGTTTCTTCAGAGCCAACATACCACCGATACCGAGCAAAATCTCCTGCTTGATACGGTTCTCCCAGTCTCCACCGTAGAGCTGGTGGGTGATCTGACGATCCCACTCGCTATTGAGCTCATTATCAGTATCCAAGAGGTACAGATCCATACGTCCTACGGCTACCTTCCAGAGGTATGCTTTCACCGTACGATCCGGATACGGCACCTCGATAACCATGTTGCTTCCGTCCTTCTCTTTCACCTGCGTAATAGGCAGGTTAGCGAAGTTCTGTGCCTCGTAGTTAGCGATCTGCTGACCTTCCGGACTCAGGGTCTGTGTGAAATAACCGTAACGATAGAGGAAACCGATAGCCGTCATATCAACGTTGCAATCCGAAGCCTCTTTGATATAGTCACCGGCAAGAATACCCAGACCACCCGAATAGATCTTCAGAATATGAGTCAGACCGTACTCCATCGAGAAATAAGCGATAGACGGTTTGCTCTTGTCCTTCGGAGCGTCCATATAAGCACGGAAATCGAGGTAGATCTCATTCAGCTTATTGAGGAACTTCTTGTCCTTCGTGAGTTCAATCATGCGGTCGTCGCCGGCGACGTTCTTCTGGCGAGCCTCGTCCCAAATCTTGAGGTCGGCAAATGCCTCGTCGATGTTGCCCAGGAACAGGTTGGCCTCAGCACGGGTGAGCAGCGACTGCTCGGTGGTGAACTCGGCGCGGATGCCGTGGCAGTAGCCAATGCCGGCGAGTTTGTCGGTGTACTCAAACTGCTCAAACATGTTGCCAGCGTAGTAAGAACCATACTCCTGGCCTCCTGCCGAGCCACACACGCTGAAGAAGCAGGGGTGCATGGCAAAGGTCTCCTTGGTGCGGTTGTTGATGTAGCGGCAACTGTTCCACGTGGGGCCAGGGCCCTCGATGGTGGCGCGCTTGGCGTCGCGGTTGGGCGTGTAGCGTTGACCCAAGAAACGACGCCACCAGGTGGTGTAGTTGGTGAAGCACATCATCACGCTGGCGTTTTTCACGCTCGTGTTGTAGCGGCCAATGTCGCTGATGTAGTAGAAACTGGAGTTCGACCAGATGTCGTTCATCATGGTCGAGGGGTCGTTGCCCTTGAACGAGGCGGTGGCATACTTCACGGCCTTGTCATACTCGCGCTTGTAGAGGAAGAAGCGAGCGGCAAAGGCGTTGGCGCTGGCCAGGTTGAAGTGATACTTGGGCACCTCGTAGATTTGGTCGTTGATCAAGGGCAGACCTTCCATGAGGTCCTTCTCGATTTTCTCATAGTCTTCTGCCAGCGTGCCACGCTCGTAGTGCGGGTGCACCACCTTCTCGGGAACGGTGGCATAGGGGATACCCTGGAATTGCTTGCTCTTCTCGGGGCCGGCATAGGGCATGCAGAAGATGTTGCACAGAATCCAGTGGTGGAAGGCGCGCGACACGAGTGCCTCGCCCTTGACGGCCTTGAGCACGTCCATGTCTTGTGCGCTCAGTTTCACGCCGTCGCCGTTCACGCCGGTCTGCTCCCACTCCAGGGCCTTCTCAAGCACAGCGTTGCACACGGCAATGGCGCCGTAGCAGCCGCTCCACACGCCGCTAGGCGTGTCGTTGCCGCTGGCCAAGTCCACATCCTGCCAAGCATAGAGTTGGTTGTCCGAGATGTCATAGGCGGCAAGGTTGTAAATCACACCGTCGTCGCTCGGCGAGTTGTTGTCTATCACGTTGTCGCTCGAGAGTTCGGCAACGCAGGCATAACTTGAAGCCATGTAGCCGTCCACCATGAGTTGGCGAAGTTGCTCCACATTATTTAAATACACGCGCGTATCGGGCACCTTGTCAAGAAAATCCTTGCACGACGTGAGCGACGTGAGTGCCACAGCGACCAATATGGCTATATATTTCAGTTTCATCGTTGATTTCATTTTTAATGAATGAACAATTCCTCACTCTTAATTCCTTAATGATTAAAGGCCAAAACGCAGTGTGAGCGTGAACTGCTTGGGGTTGGGCGATGCCACACCGCCGCTGTTGAAGAACTCGGGATCCTGTCCGTTGAGTTTCTTGTCGGCATAGAGCAGGCACACGTTGGTGGCAGCAAGTTTCACCGAGGCGCTGCTCAGGCGCAGGGCCTTGAGCCAACGCGAGGGAAGGTCGTAAGTCAGCGCCACCTCTTTCAGGCGAATGAAACTACCGCTGGCAATGCGAGCCGTCGAATAGTTGTAGGCGTTGTAAGCGTAACTCAGATAGGGGTTCTCATACACCTGACGGCGCGAAGCGATGGCCGGGATGTCGGTGTACTGCTCGTCGCCGGGCATCACCCAGCGGTTCTTGAACTCCTTGGGCATAGCGCTCATGTCGCTATAACTGGCGTGGAAGTCGGGGCTCAAGCGCAACTTGTTGCCAAAGGCGTAGGTCATGAACACGTTCAGGTGCAGGCCCTTCCACGAGAAGTTGTTGCCAAAACCGCCAGTGAACGTGGGATCCACGGGACCCTCATACTTGAGGAAGTCGAGTTTCTCAAACTCCTGGAAGTTGATGTCGCTGGTGGTCACCTCGCCCTCCTCGTTGATGACTTGGGGAATACCATGGCTGTCGAGGCCCACAAAGGGAATCGAGAAGATGGCACGGTGGGGATAGCCCTCGAGGGCGAAACCGGTGCCCGGCACCAGGTCGATCACGCGGCTGCGAGAGTCGAGTTTGGTGATGTTGGTCTTGCTATAGGAGAACGTGAAGTCGGTGGTCCAAGCAAAATCCATGGGGTTGGCAGGGTCAAAATTCTTGGTCGAGACGGTGAACTCCACACCATGCGAAGCCATCTCTGCCACGTTAGCCCACTTCTGCGACACGCCACCCACGGCTTGCGTGGTGATGCGGCCAATCAGGTCAAAGTTGTTACGCTTGTACCAGTCGAACACCAGGTTGATGCGGTTGCCAATGAAACCCAGGTCGAGACCCACGTCAAACTCGTGCTTCTTCTCGTAGGTGAGTTCGCTGTTGCCCAGTGCGTCGAGTGCGATACCCATTTCCTTGGCCTCGCTCTCCTGACGCCAGGGGCGGTTGGGATAGTAGAGTGCCTCGGCGTTGGCCAGGCTGGCAGGACCGCTCTCGGCGGTGAGCGAGTAACTCAAGCGCAACTTGGCGTGGCTCAGCACGCTCTGCTTCCAGTTCTGGAACCAGGGCTCCTCGTGGGCGTTCCACGCACCCGAGATGTTCCAGGTGGGGAGCCAGCGGCTCTGGTCGGTCTTACCCATGAGGTTTGAACCCTCATAGCGGATGGTACCGTTCACGATGTAGCGGCCCATGAAACTATAGGTACCGTTGCCAATGTAGGCCATGTTGCGGCGATAGGTCTTGCCGTCGCTGAAGTAACTGCCGTTCTCCTCCTCCATCTGCTTGAACAGGTTGTGGTCGATGAAGGGCAGGTTACCATTGCTATAGACGATGCCCCAGCCCTGGAAGGACTGCGCGTAGCGGTCCATGCGGCTCGACTCCACAGCGCCGTAGAGGTTCATCGTGTGCTTGCGGCCAAAGGTCTTTTGATACTGTGCAGTGGCACGCAAGTCGACCTGCGAAATGGAGTTCTTGCTGTAGAACAACATACCGCCCTTGGGCAGCACGGTGATGGGCAGCGCGTTCTCGATGTCGGGGTCGGTATAGAGGTAAGTGTTCGACGCGCGAATCAACGCGTCCTCGGGGTCGATACCTGCACGATAGGCCTTGGCCTGGTTGCTGTTGTCATACACATAGTGGTTTTGCTCGGCCGAACTGTGACGATAACTGGCCAGGAAGTTGAATTCCAGGCTCTGGTCTTCCTTGACGATGGGCTTCACCTGCAACTCGCCCTGGAACTTGAGGTCAAGCACGCTCACATCGATGGTGTTGTTTTCCAACTCATGGAAAATGTTGAAATCGGTGTAGTTGCGGCGATAGGTCATGTTCGGGTCGAGTGCACGACTGGTGTTGAGCGCGAAACTATAGGGGTTGATGTCGAAGTCACGCTTCACCTCGCCGCTCACCACGTCCACATTCTGACTCAGCGTGCCGGGAGCCTTCTGCTTGCGGTAACTGTCGCTGTTCAAGATTTTGATGCGGATTTTGTCGGTGAGGTTAAAGATGGCGTTGCTGTTGAACGTGTAGCGTTCCACGCGGCTCGACTTGTACCATCCCGGGTCGTTCATGAGCGACACCGAGGTGTAGAACGAGCCCCTGTCGGTACCGCCCGAGATGCTCACGGCGTGGTTCATCATCACGTTGTTGTTGAACAGCAGGTCGAACCAGTCGGTGTTAATCATCTCGGCTTTGCGCAGATACTGGTTCATCGCGGCGCGCGTGTTGGGCAGGCCGTAGGTGCCAGTAGCGGGGTCATACTCGTCCATGAGGTGATACATGCGGCCGTAGATACCGCTCGACGAGTTGTTGGCCAGGTTAGCGAACTCCAGCCAGCCCTTTTGCTCCATCTCCTTGTAGATACTCATCTGCTCCTGCGAGTTGCTGATGTTGAACTCGCGGTAGGTGGGCTTGAGGCGATAGGTGAACTCGCCGGTATAGTTGATTGAGGTGTGTCCCTTGCGACCCGTCTTGGTGGTAATCACAATCACACCTGCGTTGGCTTTTGCACCATAGATAGATGTTGCCGAACCGTCCTTGAGCACTTGGAAACTCTCGATGTCGTCGGCATTGAGTCCAGCCACTGCGCTGGCGATGAGCGTGGTGGCATCACCGCTCGACAGGTCGTCGGCGCTAATCTCCACGTTGTCCTCAAGAATCACGCCATCGACCACCCACAGAGGCTTTGAACTACCATAGATGGACGTGGCGCCACGCACACGGATTTTAGGAGCCGTACCGAAAGTACCGCTCACGTTCTGCACTTGCACACCAGCGGCGCGGCCCTCAAGAGCGCGGCTCACGTCGGCCACACCATCGAGTTTTGCCTTGGCGGCATCCACACTCGTGGTAGCACCGGTGAACAAGCGTTTGTCCACCTTCTGGTAACCAGTAACCACCACGTCGGTGAGTTGCACGCCACCAGTCTGGTTTGGCTTGAGCGTAATCGTCATGTTGGGCTGAGCGGCCAGGTCGGCGGGCTCATAACCAATGTACGACACGATAATGTGCCCCTTGGCGGGCACCGTCAGTGTAAATTTACCATCGATATCGGTCGCCGCACCATTCTTGGTGTTGCCCTTCTGAACGACTGAGGCACCGATAACAGGCTCGTTGTTCTCGTCAAGCACGACACCGTTCACCTTGACCTGAGCGGCCAGGGGGAGCGCCATCATCACAATCGCGAGAAGCAATAGTAACTTCTTAAAGTTCATAAAGCACTGATAAATATTTATTGTTAAAAAAATAATATTCCTCATTATCAGTAGGTTTCATCGCTGCAACCGCTTTATTCACATAAGATTAAAACCACCCTGCGTCGACTGCCTGCCACAGACAGTCAACACTGGTTTTCACTTTGGTATGCCTCATGCGATTGCAGTTTCTTAACATGAAGCCTAATTTCACGCTTGCAAAGTTAAAAAAACTTTTTCAAAAATGCACGGCTTATGTGTTAAAAGTTAAGTTTTCGTTTAAAAAAGTTATTATACATTAACCAGTAATGGTTGTAGCCTGGCCGTCAAACGCATAAAAAAGAGGGCCATAGGACCACCTGAAACAGCATTTTGGGCACCTGGTGACACAAAATGGCATTTTTTCATTAACTTTGCAGCCGCAATGGAATCGCAGCACGCTGCGAACCACACGCACACATTATATATTAAATAAAAAGGCATGGAAGTACTTTATGAGGACAACCACATCATCGTGGTGAACAAGGCCGCCGGCGAACTCGTGCAAGCCGACCCCACGGGCGACTATCCGCTCGTGGAGATGGTGCGCGACTACATCCGCGAGACCTGCCACAAGCCTGGCAACGTGTTTGTGGGCTCGCCGCACCGCCTCGACCGCCCCACCTGGGGACTCGTGGTGATGACACGCACCACCAAGGGGCTGGTGCGCATGACCGAGTTGTTCCGCGAGCGACGCATCCACAAGACCTATTGGGCCATCGTGTGCAACCGGCCGCCCCACGACGAGGGAGAACTCACTCACTACCTGGTGAACATGAAGCCCAACAACAAGACCTATGCCTACCCCACCCCTCGCCCTGGCGCCGCCAAGGCCGTGCTGCGCTACCGCCTGCTGGCCTCGGGAGAGCGCTACCACCTGCTCGAGGTGGACCTGCTCACCGGCCGCAAGCACCAAATCCGCACGCAACTCGCCGTCACCGGATGCCCCATCAAGGGCGACCTCAAGTATGGCGCGCCGCGCAGCAACGGCGACGGCAGCATCTCGCTGCAGGCACACCGCATCCAATTTGAACACCCCGTGAGCCACAAGTTCATCGACATCACCGCGCCACTGCCGCCCGACCCGCTCTGGCACACACTGGCCGAGATAGCACGACAAAACGGGCTCACCAACGAACCGAACGAACCGCAATTAGCGCTATGACACAAGAAGACCGACTCCGCATCGAGGAGGAAATAGTGAAAATGCTACGCACCGTCTACGACCCCGAGGTCCCCGTGGACGTGTATAGCCTCGGGCTCATCTACAAGATAGACCTCGACGACGAGGGCCATGTCGACATCGACATGACGCTCACCGCACCCACCTGCCCCATGGGCGACTACCTCTTTGAGGACGCGCGCATGAAGGTGGAAAGCATCGAGGGCGTGACCAGCGTGAACGTGAACCTCGTGTTCGAGCCCGAGTGGACCACCGACATGATGAGCGACGAGGCACGCCTGGAACTGGGCATGATGTAACACACACCCACACACACTCGTACGCAAGATGAACAGCATTGCCTATTTCTTCTCCGACACGCACCTGGGAGCCAGTTACATCGACGACCCTCGCGCCCACGAAGCGCGCGTGGTGGAGTTCCTCGACAGCATCAAGGACGATGCCGCCGAACTTTACCTGTTGGGCGACATCATCGACTATTGGTTTGAATATCGCCATGTGGTGCCGCGGGGCTATGTGCGCTTCTTTGGCAAACTCGCCGAGTTGGCCGACTCTGGCGTGAAAATCACCTGGGTGGTGGGCAACCACGACGTGTGGCTGCGCGACTACTTGAGCAGCGAGGTGGGACTCAAAGTGCTCTATGGAACCACAGAAGTCGACGTGCTGGGACACCGTTTTTTAATCAGTCACGGCGACGACGTGGGCAAGCGGCCCTTCGGGCAGCGACTCACGCGATTCCTGCTCCACAACAAGGTGACCCAGTGGCTCTACTCGCTGATTCACCCCAACTTCACTTGGTGGATTGCCTGCGGGCTGTCGACGAGCAACCGCGTGAACCGCAACCCGCAAACCGAGCAAAGGAGCGCCAAGCACTGCATTGAGTTGCTCGACGAGTTCGCCCGCGACTATGCCACCAAGCACCCCGAGGTGGAGCACTTCGTGATGGGACATCTGCACAGCGCGCGACTCACACCCATCGACGACAAGCGCAGCATTTGCCACCTGGGAGCATGGATCTACGACTACTGGTCCTATGCCCGCTTCGATGGGAAACAACTCACCCTGCACAATCACCGAAAACAATAAATAAGGCAAAATATGTTATTAAACATATCAAAAAATTTGCTGCACACGCTCAATCGGCAGTACTTTTGCAGCGGTAAACCTAAAACAATCTTTTTACCTTAGAAATTTTACCTATTTTTAGAGACCTTAAAAAGGCATTTCGGCGAGAAATGCCTTTTTAATTTTTTGTGTGTGGGAAGAGGATTTTTTTCATTACCTTTGCAGTTATGAAAGAGATAGCAATCATCGTTGCTGGCGGCAGCGGCACGCGATTTGGCGGGCAGGTGCCCAAGCAGTTCCTCTCATTGTGCGGCGAGCCGGTGCTCATGCACACCGTGCGCGCTTTTGCGGGACCCCATCGCCGCCTGGTGGTGGTGCTGCCCGAGGCGCACATTGCCTGGTGGCAGGATTTGTGCCGCGACCACAAGTTCGACCTGCCGCATCGCGTGGTTGCCGGCGGTGCCTCGCGCTGGGAGAGCGTGCGCAACGGCCTGACGGCGGTGGCGAGTGAGGTGGAGACCGGCGACGTGATTGCCGTGCACGACGGCGTGAGGCCGCTGGCCAGCGAGGCACTCATCGCGCGCGCATTTGCCACAGCGCACGCGGCGGGAAGCGCCATCCCTGTGGTACCCGTCACCGACACCGTGAGGCAACTATGCCCCGACGGCACCAGCACGACCCTCGACCGCGCCACCCTGCGCGCCGTGCAGACGCCACAGGCGTTCGACGCCATGGCACTCATCAAGGCTTATCGCACGCCCTACCAACCGCACTTCACCGACGACGCTTCGGTCATGGAACACGCCGCACACACCATGACGCTCATCGACGGAGAGGTGACCAACATAAAGATTACGCATCCTGCCGACCTGCAAACGGCAGCACTCATTATGGAGCATGTATAGGCTACAACACACCGATGTGAAGTACCTTCCTGGCGTGGGCCCCAAACGCGCCGAGGTACTGGGGCGCGAGTTGAACATTCGCACCTTTGCCGACTTACTCTACCACTTCCCCTTCCGCTACATCGACCGTAGCACCATCTACCACATCAGCGACATCAAGGGCGACGACTTGCCGCTGATGCAACTGCGCGGACGCTTCATCACGTTCACCACGGCTGGCGAGGGAGCACGGCGACGCCTCCAGGCCCTGTTCTCCGACGGCACAGGCACCATCGAGGTGGTGTGGTTCAACCGCATCAAGCCCATCCAAGAGAGCCTCCACACCGGCGTGGAATACCTGCTGCTGGGCAAGCCCTCGGTGTTCGGGCACCACTACAGCATCGCGCACCCCGAGGTGGACCCCTACAAAGAGGAGACCGCTCCCACAGGGCTGCAAGGCGTGTATAGCCTCACCGAGGGGCTCACGCGCCGCGGCATCACCACCCGCGTGATGCAGAAACTCATCGCCAACCTGCTTGCCACGCCGCTCGTGGCGGGAGTGAGCGACCCCCTGCCGCCACAACTGCGCGCCGAGCGAGGACTCATGCCGCTCAACGAGGCACTCAGGCACATCCATCAGCCCACCGACTTGCAGCAACTGCAACGCGCACAATTCAGGCTCAAATATGAGGAACTGTTCATGCTCGAGTTGCACATCCTCAAGAATGTGAAGCGACAAGGCGAGCCACAGCCCGGTTTCCGCTTTTCGCGCGTGGGCAACTACTTCAACAATTTCTACCACAACGTGTTGCAGTTCCCGCTTACCGAAGCCCAGAAGCGCGTGATTCGCGAAATACATCGCGACATGGGCAGCGGACGCCAAATGAACCGACTGCTGCAAGGCGATGTGGGCAGCGGCAAGACCATCGTGGCTTTCATGACCGCGCTCATCGCACTCGACAACGGCTACCAGGCGTGCATCATGGCACCCACCGAAATACTTGCCACGCAGCACATGGACACCATCAGCCAACTGGCACAACGCATCGGCGTGAACGTTGCGCTGCTCACCGGCAGCACGCGCAAGCGCGAACGCGACCGCATCCACGCCGGACTCATGGACGGCACCATACAAATCCTCATCGGCACCCACGCCCTCATCGAGGACACCGTGCAACTGCGCAACCTCGGCCTGGCCATCATCGACGAGCAACACCGTTTCGGCGTGGCGCAACGCGCCAAACTGTGGCGCAAAAACACCACCCCGCCCCATGTGCTGGTGATGACCGCCACGCCCATCCCGCGCACCCTGGCGATGACCGTCTATGGCGACCTCGACGTGAGCGTCATCGACGAACTGCCGCCCGGACGCAAGCCGGTGCTTACCTTGATGCGCTACGAGAAGCACCGCGAGCAGGTCTACCGCTTCGTTGGCGACGAACTGCGGCAAGGACGACAAGCCTACATCGTGTACCCGCTCATCGAAGAGAACGAGAAACTCGACCTGCAGGCGCTGGAGCAAGGCGTGGAGGTCATTCGCGAGACGTTCCCCCACTACCGCGTGGCGTGGGTGCACGGGCGGATGAAACCGGCCGAGAAGGAGCACCAGATGGAACTCTTTGTCAACCACGAAGCGCACATCCTCGTGGCCACCACCGTCATCGAGGTGGGCGTGAATGTGCCTAACGCCAGCGTCATGATCATCGAGAATGCCGAGCGGTTTGGCTTGTCGCAGTTGCATCAGTTGCGCGGACGCGTGGGCCGCGGCGCCGACAAGAGTTATTGCATCCTCATGACCAAGTTGCAACTGAGCCGCGACACGCGTCACCGCCTGGAAGTGATGACCCAGACCACCGACGGCTTTGTCGTGGCCGAGGAGGACATGAAACTGCGCGGGCCCGGCGACATGGAAGGCACCATGCAAAGCGGCATCGCCTTTGACTTGAAACTTTCTAATTTGGCACGCGACGGCCAAATCGTGAGCCTGGCGCGCGACGACGCCGAGCGACTGCTCCATGCCGACCCGCAACTGCAAGCGGCGCAGCACCGCGCCCTCTCGCAACGCGTCGAGGCACTCTACGGACACAAAATAGACTGGTCAGCAATTAGTTAAACCTCACAAAAACCAACACCTAACGATGAAACTGCCACACCTTCTCATCGCACTATTCTTGAGCACTTCCTTCCTGTGCTCCACCCCACTGGC
>CACWKM010000043.1 GCA_902761475.1 uncultured Bacteroidales bacterium | reverse complement strand
GCTCGGGTACCGAAACCCAGGCATTCCAGCTGCTAAGGGACAACAACATCACCTTCAAGCACGGCACCATCCCCAGCGAGAAGGCAAAGATGCTGGTACAGAACTACAGCAACCTGACCCTTGACGGCATGACCCTCACGATGAACAATGAGAATTATGCCAACGCCTACACCTTGTCGAACAACAACGGCAACGTCACCATCAAGGACAGCCACATCGTGGCCAATCCCGCTGGCGCCTTTGCCTTCGACGTGTGCCGCTACGCAAGCTATCCCGAAGTCCACGTCACCGTGATCGGCAATAGCGTCATCGACGGCAACATCGAAATCGACGCTGGCAATGGTGATGCCAAGGACGGCTTCAGCCTGACGCTTGACACTGGTACGCTGAACGGCAACATTGTGCTCACCAACGGTGCAAAGGCCGCCATGGCCGCTACCCCCGACAACGCCGTGGTCCGCGAAAAGGACACCTTCAATGCCACCGCTCCCGCTGGCTATGTGTGGAAGAGTGACGGCGAAGGCACTGGCACCAGCACACTTGTACCAGCTGTGGCACAAATCACTCGCGACGGCGTTGCCATCGGGTATGCCTCACTTGCCGACGCCGTGAATGATGCCCAGGCCGACGAGACAGTGGTTATGATTGCCAACAGCAATGAAACTGCGACCTCGATCGTTACTAAGGCCATCACCATCGACCTGAACGGCAAGACGGTGACACGCACAGGTCTTGCTCTGAACGTACAGGCCGACCTCACCGTCACAGACAACTCGGCCAACGGCGGCGGCAACATCCAAGCCACCGGCGGTTCAGGCGTCGTAGCACAAGTACCCAATGGAGCCAATGGAGCAACGCTCACACTTGACAATGTGACAGTGCATGCCGGAAATAGAGTTGTAAATCTCATTAATGGTCATCTTATCACCCAGAATGATGTGACGATGACATCAGACTTTATGATCTTAATGTCATCCACCACGTCGACCAACACCATAACAATAAATGGCGGCACCTATACCGGTGCGAGGGTGGGCTTCGTGGTTTATGCCGGCTCCCTGACGATCAATGATGGCGAAATAGTTTCAAATAATGATACTGCTGTTATTTTCGATGATGGTCAAGGCTTTGGATGCGATACATTCACGCTGAATGACGGCACGTTGACATCTGCTGGCAGCTATGCGGTTTATTTGAGAGCCGGTGTAACAGGAATCATTAACGACGGCACACTCAATGGCACTGCAGGTATCGTCATAATGAATTCCAACTATAGCACGACGCTTGAATTCAATGATGGCACCATCAATTCAACCGGCTTCGGCATCACCAACAACGGCCAGACGACTGCCAACGACGCAACGACAATTACAATCAACGGTGGCAAGATCAACGCCGAAGACGTTGGCATCTACCATCCGGGTGTGGGCAACTTGACCATCACCGGCGGCGAGATTGTCGGTAGCACCGGCGTGGTGTTGCGTAACGGCAAACTGAGTATGACCGGCGGTACCATCCACGGCACTGCTGCCGATAAGAAGTATGACTACTACGATGGCGGTTCGACTAACACCGGCGAAGGTCTGTTGATTGAGCGCTCCAATTATGGCGAACACATAGGTGAAACCTTTAATGGCCAAACTTATGCTGGTACCGAAGTCACTATCACTGGAGGCTACTTCATCAGCGACCATGCCGATGCCGTCCATTCCTACATTAAGGGTGACGACACTAGGCAGACCGCGGAAGAAGGCGTTGAACGCGTGTTGAACTTCATCTACGACGGCTGGTACTCCAACGTTATCCCCGACAACTACTGCGCACCAGGTATTGAGGCCGATCCCGATCCCCATGCCGACGCTCCTATGGCAACCGCTCCGTATACCATCAAGTGCGGCACAACGCTAGCTACCATTGAGCGCATTGGCGTGAAGGACGGTAAATATACCATCGCCGACCAACTGGTTGCTGTCTATGCCAACGGAGGAAGTTTGTGGTGCAAGGATCAGGGCAATGTGTCTATTGCCAAGACTCAACCCACGAGCAATGACCAGCCCGACTACCTGCGCAACATCCTGGGACGCAACACTGAGTGGGATCAAAGCAACTGGATTGAGCTCTACTTCGGCGATGACACCAACCTGGCCGATCAATTGAAGCAATACGAAGGCTGCCTCATCAATCCTGCCACCATCTCCGGTGTGTTGACTGACAAACTCAACTACCGCATGGATATTAATTATGATGGCACCCTCAACCTACAGACGGAAAGCGTTGTCGAATACGAGCCCAACACCTATTGCGCAGTCAACTTCTTGGAAAGCAACCTCATCTTGAACGAAGGAGACCAGGGTGCCCTCTCGCAACTCGACAACATTTACTATTACTTCCTGAATCCCAAGGTGCAAGAGTATGCCTCGATTACATCTGCAGTGTGGGACGGTGAAAAATTCGTTGTACCATCCGACAACGATGGCGACAACACGAATGTCCACAACTTCAGTGGCAGCTTCAACGTAGATTGGGATTATAATGGTACTGGCGACATGAGTTCCGAGCTCAAACTGGGCAAAGCGTATGAGTTCCATGCCATAATCCGCCGCACGTTGGGTTCGACCTATGGTCCCGCCTACGTCCCCAAGCGTAGCCCAGGAGAATCATCGAACATAATGGTTTATCCCACCGACCTGAACAGTTCAATCCCCACATCGGTGAATGATGTGAAGATGGATGGCACACGCGAAGTGGTCGGTGTGAAGTATGTGAACACCATGGGCGTTGTGAGCGACCGTCCGTTTGAGGGCATGAACATCATTGTCACGCAATACAGCGACGGTAGTTCTAAGACAGAGAAGCAAATGCGCTAAAAACTGTCTCAGTAACATTTATCAGGGGGGGTGACTGGTTTTAGACAACACCCCCTTCTAAAAATCAAGCACAGTTGTTTTTTGCAATTGTGCTTTTTTTTGTACTTTTGTAAACCGTACTCCCGTACTCCCGTACTTCTGTACTTCTGTACTTCCGTACTTCTGTACTTATTAATTTTCGTATCATGCACATCGTCATAGCAGGAAACATAGGCAGCGGCAAGTCAACCCTCACCAGGATGCTCTCGTCACACTACGGCTGGAAGCCGCAGTATGAGTCGGTCGAGGGCAATCCCTATCTCGAGGATTACTACGCCGACATCCACCGGTGGTCGTTCAATCTCGAAGTGTATTTCCTCAAGGAACGCTTTCGCGACATGATTGCCATCTCCAAGTCTACCGACACCATCGTCCAAGACCGCTCCATCTTCGAGGGCGTGTATGTGTTCATGGCCAACAACCGCGCCATGGGACAAATCTCGCAACGCGATTTCGACACCTACATGCACCTGTTCAGCCAGATGCTCAATGTGGTGCGCATGCCCGACCTGATGATTTACTTGCGCGCCTCGGTGCCCCACTTGGTGGGAAACATCCAAAAGCGCGGGCGCGACTATGAGCAAACCATGAAACTCGACTACCTGGAGAACCTGAATCGCAGTTACGAGGACTTCATCGCCAACCGCTACACGGGGCGCGTGATGGTCGTCGACAAGGACGCGCTCGACTTCGAGCACAATCCCGAGCACTTCGCCGCCATCACCGACCGCATCGACCGCATGCTCTACAGCCTGTTCCCCGACGAGTGACAATCACCAAGATCTACCAACCATCATCCACATCTACACACCATGCACATTGCAGTAGCAGGAAATATCGGGTGCGGGAAGACCACCCTCACCACCATGCTGGCCAAACGCTATGGCTGGCAGCCGCGATTTGAGTCGGTCACCGACAATCCCTACCTCACCGACTACTACGCCGACATGAAGCGCTGGGCCTTCAACACGCAGGTCTACTTCCTGAGCCGGCACTTTGCCGAGGTGGTGGAGATTTCACACACCAAGGACGTCATCGTCCAGGACCGCACCATCTTTGAGGACGCCAACATCTTTGCCCCCAACCTCCACGAACAGGGCTTGATGAGCGACCGCGACTGGAACAACTACAAGGACCTCTTCGACTTGATGATTTCCATGGTCAAGAAGCCCGACCTGCTCATCTACATCCGCGCGAGCATCGCCACCCTGGTGGCACAAATCCAGAAACGCGGCCGCGACTACGAGCAGTCCATCCGCATCGACTATCTGCAAGGCCTCGAGGAGCGCTACGAGCGATGGATAGCCTCCTACGACGGGCCGCTGCTCATCGTCGATGGCGACACCTGCAAGTTCGGCGACAACCCCGAAGACTTCGTCAAGGTCACCGACCGCATCGACACCATGCTATTTGGTCTTTTCCCAATGATTTAATAATGATATAATAAAACCAACAAAACATCACCCCATGCGACACACCATTACCACCCTGATTGCGGCCGCCCTGTTCGCGCTGCCGCTCTACGCCCAAGAAACCGAACGCGACGACGTGCGGCAAGCCTACAACCTCGCCCGCCAAACTGGCACCGTCGAGGCCTGGGACATCTTCCTGAACAACTACCCCGACTCGCCCTACTTTGAGCAGGCGCGCAAATTGCGCGACGATGCCGTGGTGAAGTCTTACTGCAACGAGCGCACCACGCTCGACCAACTCGTGGCCTACATCGACAACAACGAGGCCCACGAGCCGCGCATCAAGACGTTCTATGCCAACCTGGTGAACAACCCCACGCACAGTTACCGCCACGAGAACCTGTGGCTGGGCTTCGCCGGATGCACCGGCACGGTGCGCGAAACGGTGACGCCAGCCCGCGGCAAGGCCATGCGCAACACCTATGAGTTCAACGCCCAGGGACTGCTCACCCGCGCCGTCATCACCGACGACCGCGGTCGCACCGTCACCCACGACTACGACTACGCCTATGACAACCTGCACGGCTACAGCCTGAAGAATGAGCGCAGCGGCAAGACCACGGTGCGCTACGTGCCGTTCTACGACCGCGACGACCGCCTCTCAATGTACACCACCGACGACCGCAGCCGCATCACCTACACCTACGCCGAAAGCGGCACGCTCGAGCGAATGGTCATCGTGCACGGCGGCATCACGCGCACACGCACATATAATGGTGGATACATCATCCGCGAGGACGTGAGCGACGGCACCGCCACACGCTATCTCTATGACTTCGACACCGCCACGGGCAAGAAACTGCTGTGCGGCATCAAGCGCTACAAGGGCAACGAGGTGACAGCCGAATACAGCATCAAATACCGCGTGGACACGCACGCACGCATCACATGGGCGCAATTCTCGCACAACGGGAAACCGTTAAGAACGATTGAGCGAACCTACACCGACTGATTTTTTGTCGCCAACAGCGTAGGTTTCAATGTATAACAGCACCTCAAACAAGGGTGTTGTTATATTTTTTACACAATTTGTCCCCAAAAACTTTAAAAATATGAATTATTTTACCTAATTTTGTAGCGATATTATTACCCATAGGGTCACACTTGACCATTTGGGCAAAATAATTCATTAGTAAACCGACGCTAATTACTAACAAATTAAACATACATTTTCATACTATGGCAAACATGAAATTAGACGCTCTCGACTACAAGATTTTAAAGATGCTCTCGTTGAACGCCCGTAAGCCCTATCTGGAGATTGCCCGCGCCTGCAACGTGAGTGGTGCAGCCATCCATCAGCGCATCCAGAAACTCTACAACATGGGAGTCATCAAAGGCTCCATCTCGCTCATCGACCCCGAGGCCGTGGGCTACGAGACTTGCGCCTACATCGGGTTCTTCCTCAACGACCCCTCAAAATTCAACGAGGTGGTGGAGCGACTCAAATCGATTCCCGAAATTGTGGAATGTTACTACACCACTGGCAAGTACGACATGTTCGTCAAACTCTATGCGCGCAACAACGACCACTTGCTGGGCATCATCCACGACCGATTCCTGAAAATGGGACTGGGACGCAGCGAGACGCTCATCACTTTTAAAGAGGTGTTCAAACGTCAAATTCCCATCGACAGCGAGGAGTAACTTAGCCCATCTGAGACAATGAAAAAAATCGTTCTGAGCGGCATACGCCCCACAGGTCAACTCCATCTTGGAAACTACCTGGGGGCGTTGTGCAATTTCGTGAAAATGCAGCAGGAAGGCATCTACGACAGTTATTTCTTCATCGCCGACCTGCACGCCCTCACCACTAACCCCGACCCCGCACTGCTGCACGAAAACGTGCGCAACGTGGTGGCCGAATACCTCGCAGCAGGCCTTGAGCCCGACAAGTCGACCATCTTTGTGCAAAGCGACGTGCCCGAGGTGAGCGAACTTTATTTGCTGCTCAACATGCACGTGGGCATAGGAGAACTCATGCGCACCGCAGCATTCAAGGACAAAGCCCGCAAAGCCTTGGGAATCACCACAGCGCCAAGCGCCGACGACGATGCCGACATGGCAAAGGAAATCATTGGCGCACAGAGCAATAAGCGCGTCAATGCCGGGCTGCTCACCTACCCCACCCTCATGGCCGTGGACATCCTCATTCAGCGAGCCAACTTTGTCCCCGTGGGCAAGGACCAGGAGCAACACCTGGAACTCACACGCCGATTCGCCAGAAGGTTCAATGCCTTCTACAAGGTCGACTACTTTGAGGAGCCGCAGAACTTCAACTTTGGCAACGCTGCCGTGAAGGTGCCCGGGCTCGACGGAAGTGGCAAGATGGGAAAAAGCGAGGGCAACTGCCTCTATCTGGCCGACGACGAGAAGACGCTGCGCAAGAAAGTGATGCGCGCCGTCACCGACGCAGGACCCACGGAGCCTAACCAGCCCATGGCCGAGCCGGTGCAGAACCTGTTCACCATCCTCAAACTGGTGGCACCGCAAGAACTGGTGCAGCAGTTCACCGACGCCTACAACGACTGCTCGATTCGCTACGGCGACCTCAAGAAGGCACTCGCCGACCACATCGTGGCGCTCACCACGCCCATACGCGAACGCATCATCGACATCAAGAACGACGACGCCTACCTGGCACGCGTGCTGCGACAGGGCGCCGAGCAGGCACGTGAGCGCGCCAGCGCCACACTGCGCGACGTGAGGGAAATCATGGGCATCACGCCATTCTGGAAATAACCAAGTTAACGTCCACACACACGATTTCACACACCATGAACCGTGT
This sequence comes from uncultured Bacteroidales bacterium, assembly GCA_902761475.1. Classification (GTDB taxonomy): domain Bacteria; phylum Bacteroidota; class Bacteroidia; order Bacteroidales; family Muribaculaceae; genus Sodaliphilus. The sequence goes on along the minus strand of CACWKM010000043.1, from coordinate 15,478 downwards.
CATCATCACAGCGCTCCGTCAAACGGTTTACACCGACTTGATGGAGCGCTTTGAAAACCCCATCGAGCACGCCTGCGACATCGCCGTGGGCTCACGATGGATATCGGTCGACGGCAAGCGACCACAAGGGCTATGCCCCAGCGCGTGGGAGTCCATGCGCCCCTTCGTCGAAGCGCTGGCGCGAGGCGAGGGAAACTTCTACGACGGATGGATGCGAGACCCCATGAGCGCCATGATTAGTTGCAACGACGGTTTCAGGCCCATGACGTTCTACCTCGAAGTGGAGCGCTAAATTCTTGCCGCCAAGTCTTGCACACGCGGCAACCTTTCACTAACTTTGCCACCACAGGCACATGAAAATCATTCGCAGCAATTGGTTGCCGGCACGGCGGTTCATCGCCATCAACTTGATGGGGGTGCTTTTCATGCGTCCTGGCGCCTACCTCAGCGAGGAAATGCTCAACCACGAGCGCATACACTCCGCACAAATGCGCGAATTGCTCTTCGTGGGGTTCTATGTGCTCTACCTGCTCGAGTGGCTCGTGCGACTGCCCATGAGGGGCAACGCCTACCGCAACATCTCCTTTGAGCGGGAAGCCTACGCCAACCAGCGCAACCTGCTCTACCTGAGCAACCGCAAACTGTTCGCGTCTTTTAAATACTTGAAACGAAAAAACTGATGCTACGCACTTCGCAACTCGATGTGGGATATGTGGACCGGGGCAAGACGGTGGTCCTGCTCTCGTCGCTTGAACTGACCCTGGAACGGGGCCGTCTGGTGGCGCTGCTGGGGCAAAACGGTGCCGGCAAGTCCACCTTGCTACGTGCCCTCACCGGCTTCTCACAACCGCTGGCTGGACGCATCACCATCGACGGCAACGACCTGGCCACGATGAGCCTGCGAGAGCGGTCGCGCCTCATTGGGCTCGTGAGCACCGACCGCATTGCCGCCGGAGGACTCACCGTCACCGAACTCGTGGAACTGGGACGGCAACCGCACACCGGCTTCCTGGGCAGGCTGAGCAGCGACGACCACCGCATCGTGAGCGAGGCGCTCGACCTGGTGGGCATGACACACAAAGCCGCCGAGCACTTGGCACAACTGAGCGACGGAGAGCGACAAAAGGTGATGGTGGCACGCGCACTGGCGCAACAGACGCCCATCATCGTGCTCGACGAGCCCACAGCATTCCTCGACGTGGCAAGCCGCATCGAGACCATGCAACTGCTGCGCACGCTGGCCACCGAACAAAACAAGGCGGTGCTGCTCTCCACGCACGACGTGTCGCAAGCACTGCTGCTCGCCCACGAACTGTGGCTCATCACCACGCAGCGCACCGTGTTGCACGGGCCCACACAGCAACTCGTCACCGACGGAGCCATGCAGCAAATTTTCGATAGTGACAGGGTCACGTTCGACCCCGCCATCAAGGACTTTGTGGCAGCCACACGCTAATCTCAACGGCCATGCGACACACATTATCTATTATAGTGATGCTATCTCTCGCCCTGGCGGTTTCGTGCGGTTCGCCCAGCGACGAGCCCACCAATCCACGCACACCCACCACCGAGCACCAAGACGACACTGGCAGCGACCCTGGCAGTGGAGATGCTGGTAGTTCTGGAGAGTCTGGAGATGCTGGAAGTTCTGGAGGGACTGGAGAGTCTGGAGGGAGTTCTGGAGGGGAGCAGGAAGAGCCGCCTGCCGAAGAGTTCACCATCGCCATCACGGCACCCGTCACGGCAGGCTACGCGGGGCAAACGATTCCGCTCACCGCCGTCACCTCGCATCCCGCCACCGTCACTTGGCACTCCAGCGACACCCGCGTGGCGCGCATCGACATGAACGGCAACGTCACCCTCATGGCCGGAGAGGCCGATGCTACCGCCGTAATCACTGCCAGCGCACAGGGCAAGCAGGCGACCATCGACCTCACTTGCCACACCTGGCACCTCGCCACATGGCAGGGCATCGCATGGGAGCGCACCGGCGACAATGCCATTGCGATGCAACGCGGCGCTACCCTGCGCCTGCGCGCCGTCGATGCCCATGGCAACACGCTGCCGACCGACATCGCGATGGACCAGCAGTGGACTGCCACCGTGGTCACACCCACCGGAAGCACCGACGCCACAACGGTAATCAATAGCACGTCGCCGCCCACACAAAGCAACGACATGGAGTTCCAACTGCTGCTGCGGCACGACGCACCGCGCGCCACCACCATCCACGTCACCGCCACGCTGGGAGCCGCACGACGATTGGTCACCATCACCATCATCTAAAATGGCAATTTCACGCAAAAAAAATGTTAATTTTTTTGGTCATATCACCACAAGAATGTAATTTTGTAAAGCAAAGTAGCGAAAGTGCATTGTTAATAATTTTTGGGCAAATTTTTGCAAAATATTTTGCCAATTCAAAAAATGTTTGTAATATTGCACTCTGAAAGCGGTCGTATTGTACCCCATTGGTGCATATCGGCCACGCAACGAATTGAGAGACACTAAATTAACTTATTTTATAAACAACTTTTTAATTTTTATGCGTATGAAGGTTAAATATTTACTTACCATTGGTCTGGCAGCATTCGCAATGAGTGCTTTCGCACAGGACAACGAGCCTATTGAGGTGGAAAACGACTACGTCATGCTTGAGAAGAATGTTGTCACCGCCGACGATGTTGAACTCAACGCAATCCGCGTGATGCTGGTGAACCCCACCTACAGTTATCAGGCTATCAACTTCGACGTGCAGGCTCTTGACGGTGTTACCATCGTGAGCAACTATGGCTCTGGCCTGAAGAAGAGTATGCTTTGGGTAAGCCCCGATGAAATGGAACCCACCCACTACTGGGCAGTTTCCGGCAACTTCAAGGAGGCTGATGGTGTGACTGGTATCTCTGGCGCAAAAGAGGGCGTCTATGCTACCGTTATTTCCTATGCTGCTGACGATCCCGAGACCCTCAGCATTCCCAAGGGTGATGGTACGGAGGAGGCTCCCAAGTTGCTTTACAAGTTTGGTGTGAAACTTGATCCCGCTAAGTTCACCGATGGCGAAGAGTATGACATTCTGGTGCTTCGCAACGTTGACTTCGCATCGCTCGACGCAAAGGGTCATGCAATCTATCCCAAAGGCATGATGCCCGAGGCTAAGGCTGCTGGTACTGACAAGCGTCAAACTCTCCGCGTGCTCTACGTTGCCGACGCAAGCGCTATCAAGGATGTGAAGAACGAGGCTAACGTGGCTAGCGTGAAGTACTACAACCTGGCTGGTGCTGAGAGCAGCGAGGCTTTCGAAGGTGTGAACCTGATGGTGACCAAGTACACCGACGGCACGACCAAGACCGTGAAGGTGATCAAGTAATCAACATTACTTAGACACAAATCTACGAGCGAGGTTCCAACAGGAGCCCCGCTTGTTTCTTTCATCCTCTCGCCAACTGTAGGGACGCCACATGTGGCGTCCGGATGCCAGTCCCTACAGTAATGGGCGGGGGTATGCAGTCCAGTGTAGTGACATGCCGTGGCATGTCCGCGATACCCCCTCATTTCCATCACCAAGCGGTCCCGGACGTGACATGTCACGTCCCTACAGTAAAAGGAGAGTATTGTGCAATCGCGCCCGGAGGGCGCCCGCTGAGTAACCCCCAGTAAAACGTCGCCTGCGGCGACCACCTTGCACACGACTTTTGCTCGACACAAGGGGGTCGCCGCAGGCGACTGCATTTAAAATTCCTCTTCGAGGCACTTACTGTTATGCTCGTTTGTGACCAAGCAGCGTACCTCTTCGAGGTTGGCAATGTTGGGTCGAGTGCCAATGCTCTGTCGAGCACCACGTGCTTCGCTTCGCTCAACTCACGTTTTGGCATCTCCCCGAGCCCTTTGGGGTTGCATGGTCTTTCGAACAAATAGCCTCTTCGAGGCATTAAGCGTCTTCGGCGCTGGTTGCGAAGGTCCCGGACGTGCCACGGCACGTCCCTACAGTTATCGGGTGGGGGCATGCTTGCCAGTGTCGTGACATGCCGTGGCATGTCCGCGATACCCCCTCATTTCCATCACCAAGCGGTCCCGGACGTGACATGTCACGTCCCTACAGTTATCGGGTGGGGGCCTATGCAGTCCAGTGTAGGGACATGCCGTGGCACGTCGACTGCGGGGATTAGGCGGGTTCCAGGTCGGTGAGGATTTTTTGGAGTTCTTCGTCGGTAGCGGTGAGGCGCGCGCGGCACAGTTCGAGCAGTTCTTTGCTGCGTTTGGTGAGCGCACTCAGGTCGTCGATGCTGCACTCTGGGTCCTGCATCTTCTTCACAATTTCTTCCAGTTCGGTCACGGCCTGCTTGTAGGTCAATTGGTTCTCTTCCATATCTTAGCGTATTATTTGTTATTTCTTTGCCGATTGCGACGACTGTACCACAGCACGCGCCATGCCCTGCTTGAAGTGCACCGTCATCACGTCGCCAGGTTTGAGTTGCGAGGCATCGGTGATGAACCGCCCGCCAAATTTCACCAACGCATAGCCACGGTTGAGCGTGTTGCGTGGGGATAGCAGCGTGGCCTTGTCGCCAAGAGCGTCGAGGCGAAGTTTCGCCGTGAGCAGTTGTTGCGTGGCCGACTGGCGCACGGTGGATGCGGTGTGCGTGAGACGCTGCCGCTCGGTGGCCAAGCATGCCCCGATGATTTGCGGCACGCTTTGCGCCAGATGCCGCAGCCGCAGTGCATGCCTGTCGAGGATTGCGCGCGCCGCGCCAGGAATCAACGAAGTGAAATAGGCCAACTGCTGGCGCGCCTGCGCCACGATGTCGCGCACATTGGTCGCCACGGCATTACGCAACTCGTCGAGGTGTGCCAGTGCATTGGCACCGCGCTGTATCAATGCCTCGGCAGCCGCTGTGGGCGTCTTCACGCGCAGGGCAGCCACATAGTCGAGCACCGTGATGTCGCGTTCGTGCCCCACCCCCACAATCACGGGGAGCGGGAACTTGGCAATGGCAGCAGCCAGGTTGTAGTCGTCGAAGGCGGCGAGGTCGCTCGTGGAGCCGCCGCCGCGTATTATCACCACGCAGTCGAAGAGGTCGGCCTCCTGGTTGATGCTTTCAAGGGCCGACAGGATAGTGGAGGCCGTCTTCTCGCCTTGCATCATAGCGTCGTAGAGACGCACATAGAATTTGAGGCCATAGGCATTGCGGCGCAGTTGGTCCATGAAGTCGCCATATCCGGCTGCCGTGGGTGCGCTCACCACCGCAATGCGCTGAGCCACGACGGGCCAGGGCCGCTGGCGGTTAAGGTCGATGATGCCCTCGCGCGTGAGGCGGTCGAGGATTTCCTTGCGGCGGCGCATGGCGTCGCCGAGCGTATACTCGGGATGTATGTCGGTGATAACGGCCTTGAGACCAAATTGCTCGTGAAAAGAGACGTTCACCTTCACCATCACCTTGATGCCAGTGGTGAACTGGGAGCCCGTTGCTTTTAAAAACCTATCTGCTAAAACCCTATAAGTGCTTGCCCACATCACCGCGCCCAGGCGAGCCACGGTAGCGCCAGTGTCGGGGTGCTTCTCAATGAGTTCGAGGTAGCAATGACCGCGCCTATCATTCATGTCGCTCGTCTCGCCCACCACCCACTGCCCCTGCAAGTCGGGAGCGCTGGCGATGACGCCCTTGACACGCTCATTAAACTCCGTGAGCGTGAGCGCCTCGGGAGCCGATGTTGCAGGTTGTTCGGCGGCAAATTCTAACTGAAACTGCTTCATGCGAGAAATAGGGCCACTAAAAAGAGATTAAAACTTCAGTTTCACCACAATGGAGTCAAGCAGATGGGGTGCAAATGTCTTCCACACCTGCGGCGTGAGGAATTGCCGCAAACTGTGTCGCGCCACCAGAGTGTCGAAATTGTCGCCCTCAAAACGCATCTCAACCACATCGAAAGCCACGGCATCGTTCAGTTCGTCGATGATGCGCTGCGGCGTGCCAGGACGGATGAATTGCGCGATGCGTGGTGTCTTCACCTGCCGCTTGTCGGGAAGCGGTTTCCAGTTGCGGTCGTAGAGGGTGAGGCGGCTATCCAGGGCCGGAATGGCGATGGTTTCGAGCACGGCAATCACCGTGTCGCGCTTTGTGGTGAACATGCGCAACGCCACCTCTCGCACATCGCTGGTGTGCAACTTGATATAGGAGGTTGTCAAAGTGTCGATGTGCGACGTAGTGCCCATCGCCGTGCGGGGATAAACGCGCTTGCCAGCCTCGAAATAGTCCACCATGTCGAGGCGCGACGACTTGTCGAGCAGCGGGAACACCTTCCCTGGCTCGGAAGCAAAAAAATCGCGCACCGTGCGCCCCGCTACTGCAGGACACACGGCGAGGCACATCAGCACCAGCGACACCAGACGCATCAAGCGCCCGTTCACACGATTACTTCTTGCCATACTTTTGTTTCACCTCGGGCAGCCACTTCTTCAAGTCGTTGATGCGGGTTTCGTGGCTGGGATGCGAACTCAGGAATTCCGGTGTGGTGTTGCGGCTTTGCGAAGCCATCTTCTGCCAAAATGCCACCGAAGCATCGGGGTTGTAACCGGCAATGGTCATCAAAATGAGTCCTATCTGGTCGGCCTCGCTCTCGTGCTTGCGCGAGAAGGGCTGCATCACGCCATAATTAGCGCCCAGGCCATAGACGGTCTGTGCCAGTTGCTGCGTGGCATAACTCTTGCCGCTGGTGAATATGCCCACGGCATTGGCGCCATATTGTGCGAGCACCTGCTGACTCAAGCGCTCATTGCTGTGCTTTGCCACGGCATGCGCCACCTCATGGCCCATGACCACGGCAAGTTCGTCGTCGCTGCCCACCAACTTCATGATGCCTTCATAGACCACGATTTTACCGCCTGGCATGCACCATGCGTTCACCTCGTCGCTCTTCACCAGGTTGAACTCCCAAGCGAAGTTCTTCACCTCGCTGGCGAGGCCGTTGGCCTTGAGATAGGCCTCGGTGGCAGCGGCGATGCGCTGTCCCACGCGAGTCACCTGCGCACACTGGGTGGTCTGTGTGGACTTTGTCGCACTATTCATAAAACTTGCATACTGCGTGAGGCTCGATTGCAGGACATCGGCATCACTCACCAGATTCAACTGCGAACGACCAGTAATGGGCACCGTGCCACACGACGTGAGCAGCAGGGCTGCCGCAATGGTCATGATAAGATTACGAATTTTCATAGTGGTTTATGTGTTTAGAATGATACAATTCTTGCGTGGCGATGCAGTGTCACATATCGGGGAACTTGAGCGCGGCCACCTGCATCATGCGGCTCACGTCGAAATAGAACCCCTGTGTGGTTTTCCCTTCCTTGGGCTGCACGGCAATGTAGTCGATGCCGCCGCCCATATCCTGATGGTCGGTGGCCACATATCCCAGGAAGTTCACGATGTTATACTCATGCTCGGGCGCGATGACCACCCATGGCTCTTCCTTGGTGCCCTTGCCGCTCGACATGATGGCGGCAATGAGGCGGTCGAGGCGGAACTGACGTATCGAGGCGCGCGCATATTTCTTCTTCTCCTTGAGCACATAGATGTAAAACTGCATCTGGTTGAGGTCGAAGATGTTGTCGTTGAGCGACAATTCAGCGTACTTCTCTATGCTGTCGCACTCGGCGCGCGAGTGAGGCTGCTTGTAGTAGAGTTGCTCCACCACATTGCTATAGACACTCTCGCGGAAGGGATTGTAGTCCTCCTGGAACACATATCCATAATAGAAGTTGCGATAGGCCTCGATGGTCATCGACGTGTCGTTGCTATTGAACAAGCGCAACAACTTGGGAAAGTGGTAAATCGACTTGCTGTTGTTGGTGACTTCGCGCACGTGCTCAAAGTCCACCTTGCGGATGTTGAACTTGTCCTCGGCCTGTGCGCGCGGCATGAGCAGCAGCGCGACAGCCGTCAGGGATAATATGGTCAATAATTTCTTCATTGTCATTTCATTTACAAAATAAAGCCCTCAATGGCGATGCCCACGATTCCCACTGCCACAATGACGGGGAGCCCTTTGGCACCAAAATACTGCATCATGGTGGTGAAAGGCTGCTTTTTGAGCCACCTTCCGGCAGGCGTGTTGCTGTAGGCCAGGGTGCCCACGATAGCCCCTATCACCACTCCCAGCATCATGAGTCTCGCCTCCACGAGCATGCCCAGCAGACATCCGGCCATGGCCGACAGCCCCACATAGAGGTTGCTGGCCTTGTTGCCGTCGGGCTCGCCCGAGGGCGACAGATAGGTCAAGCCCGCCACCATGGCTGTTGCGATGCCCCAAAACACGAAAGCACGCAAGGGCACTTCGATATAATAACTAAAGTGGAGCAGCACCAGTCCCGCAAATGCCGGCACAGCGGCCGCCACGCGCCATGGGCGCAGCACAAGCCACAAGGCAGCCGCAAGGGCCACCAAGCCGAGCACAAGCAGTATGTGGAACATCAACATTTGTATTTTTCTCTATATATAATAACACGCGCACGAGGGCGCTTATTGTCGTATTATGGATTTTTAAGGATTCTCGGCCGGTGCCGCGGCAGTGGGCGTCACGGCGCCCCCCATCAGCCCACTGGGATAGGAAATGCGCGTGTGGTAGATGCTGTTCAGTCGCTTTGCAAAGATGCCCTTCACGGTCTCGATATCGCGGAAGGTGATGGGTGCCTCGCGCAGCAGGCCATCGGCCATCTGCATGTCGATGATGCGGTTCACCAGCGCGGTGATGGCTGCCTCGCTATGCTCGGTGAGGCTCTTGGCGGCAGCCTCGCAAGCGTCGGCCATCATCAGGATGGCAGCCTCGCGGGTTTGAGGATTGGGGCCAGGATAGGTGTACGGAGCCTTGTCGACAACGCCGTCGGGGCTGGCTTTGCAAGCCTGCGTGTAGAAATACTTGGCCATGCCACAACCGTGGTGCTGCGCAATCATGTCCTTCACGGCACGGGGCAGATTGGCCTTGTCGGCCATCTTGAGGCCGTCGGTGACGTGCGCAATAACGATGTGGGCACTTTGCTCGGGAGCCAATGCGTCGTGAGGATTCACGCCAGTCTGGTTCTCGGTGAAGAAAGCCGGATTGTTGAGTTTGCCGATGTCGTGATACATGGCTCCGGCGCGCACCAGCGCCTCGTTGGCATGAATCTTCAAGGCTGCCGCACTGGCCATGGTGCCCACTTGCAAGGCATGCTGGAACGTGCCCGGGCAGTTCTCGCTGAGTTCACGCAGCAACGGATTGTTGATGTCAGAGAGTTCCACAAGCGTCACCGTGGAGGTGAAGCCAAACACCTTCTCGGCCACAAAGATGCCGATATAGGCCAGCGAGAGCACCATGCAGTTGATGGCAAAGAACAAGAAGATGTGCCAATCGGCCATTATCTCGTCGAGTCGCAGCGAGTGCGAGAGCATGAGCGCCACATAGGTGATGCTGTATCCAAAAAAGATGAACACGCCAGCCCGCACGAGTTGCGAGCGACGGGTGAGTTCGCTCGCCGTGGCCATCGCTATCACGCCAGCCACCATCTGCATGATGATGAAGTCGGCCTGCGGCTCGGCAACCAGCGAGCCCAGCAACACCGAGATGACGTGGATAAACAGTGAGGTGCGCCGGTCTATCGACGTGGACACGATGATGGGAATGAGCGCAAACGGGATGAGATAGACATAGGTGTTGCGCACATTGGTGATGAGATAGACCACAGCCACAAAGGTGGTGACCAGGCACACCAGGAACGTCATCAATCGCAAGTTGGCATAGACACGCGGACGCACGGTGACCATGAACACCAGCATCATGAGCATGAGAATGCACAAGATGGCAATGCGTCCTCCCTTGGTATAGTATTTGCCTATGAAGTCGTTGCCCTGTTCCTGCACGCGCTTGTTCTGGTCCTGCTGGTTGAGCAACGTGAGCAGATAGGTGTCGATGATGTACTTAGCGCGCGGCGAGACAATGCTGCCCGTGGTGATGATGGCCTCGCCCTTCTGGATGATTTCCTGATTGTCGAGCGCGCTCTTGAGGTCGCGGTCATACTCCTCCTTGTTGCGCAAGGAATCGAGAGTGATGTTTGGCAGCACATAAGAGGCGAGGTCGAGTTGGGCGAGTTTGTCGCGCTGCGGCGACGCCTCGAGGGCTGAGGCAAGCCACTCCATGGCAACCGTTTGGGCACGCAGGTTCTTCACCTCGATGCGCGTGAGCACCGCCAGGTTCACCTCGTCGCTCAGGTGTGCCTGCGACACGCTGCGATGCTTCATGTCCTCGGCGATGCTGTCGGGCACGATGCCGCTGCGATAGAGTTGTTCCAAGGCCGAAAGCGCTTGCTGGCGCACAGCATAATCATGGATGCCCACCATCGACAAGTCGTGAGAGAGCCGCGCCAACTGGGTACGGCTCATCTGGTCGTTGCGCTCATAGACCTTGATGAAATTGGCGTTTAGCGAATCGACCACTGCCGCTGTGTCGCGAGGCACCTTGAAACTCATGCTCGCCGTGAGGTCCTGATAGAGCCAGGGCTTGCCCACATAGAACGTGAACGGACGGTTGTTGTGCCAGGTGAGCAGCACCGACAGGATAATGGCGCTCACGATGAACATGAGCGCTATGACAAGGTGATGTCGAGAATTGTTCATAGTGATTTTTTCAGTAGATTTAGGTTCGTTCGGCGATTTTCACGCCTTTCACACGCTTGAGTCGCTTGCACAAACTCGTAATCACGTTAGCATCTTCCACGAGCACGACCAAGTCGCAACGGAACAAACCGTCGTCGGCACTGATGTTCAGGCGCCGCATGTTGATGGCCATGGTGGTGGAAATGATATAGATAATCTCTTGCAGGATGCCCATGCGGTCGATGCCCTCGACACGGATGGCCGCAAGGAACTTCTCGCTCTTGGTCTCCCAGCGCGTCTGCACCAGGCGGCTGCCGTAACTGCTCTTCAGGCGCATGGCCACCGGGCAATCGAGTTTGTGCACCACCACCTTGTTGTCGTCGTCGACATATCCCACCACGTCGTCGCCGGGAATGGGATGGCAACAGTCGGCAATGGTGTAATTGCTCTGGCCGTCGGTAGTGGTGAGTTCGTAGACCTTCTTCGTGTCGATTTTCTCGCCCGTGACGGTCGTCACGGTGTCGCTGTTGTCCTTTTCCTTGCTCGCAAAGGGATTTCGCAACAAGCGGTTGAGCAGACCGCCCTGACGGTTGCCGCGCAGCACATTGAGTTGCTGTTGCCCCAGGGCAATCTCTCCGGCACCTATCATGCGGAACAAATCATCCTTGCTGCCCGCATGCTCACTGGTGATGATGCGTGCGATGTTGTCGTGGGTGAGTTCCACGCCATTTTGCTCAAAGAACTCGGTGAGCAGGCGCTCGCCGCGGTCAATGACGAGTCGGCGTTGATGTCGCAGTGCCGAGCGCAAACGGGTCTTACCCTTGGCAGTGACAAGGAACTTCTCCCATTCGGGCTGCGGTTGCTGCGAGTGCGAGGTGAGCACCTCCACCTGGTCGCCGCTCGCCAACTTGTGCGACAGCGGCACCAACTTGTGGTTCACCTTGCCAGCGATGCAGTGGGTGCCTATCTGGCTGTGCAGCGTGAAGGCGAAGTCGAGCACACTGGCGTCGGCAGGAAGCGTCACTATCTCGCCGGCGGGCGTGAACACCACAATTTCGCTGGCAAAAAGATTGAGTTTGATGGTGTCGAGGAAATCAAGTGCGTTGGGCTCGGGATTTTTGAGGATGTCCTCAATGGTCTTTATCCACACGGCGAGTTCGCTCTCTTCCTCGCCCTCCCCTATTTTATATTTCCAGTGGGCTGCAAATCCGCGCTCGGCGATGTCGTCCATGCGGCGGCTGCGTATCTGCACCTCCACCCAGTTGCCGTCGGGGCCCATCACGGTGATGTGCAGCGCGCGGTAGCCATTGGCCTTGGGTGTACTAATCCAGTCGCGCACACGGTCGGGATGCAAGCGATACAGGTCGGTAATCTCGCTATAAATCATCCAGCAGATGCGCTTCTCGTCGGCCTCGGCGCCACATTCAAAGACGATGCGTGCGGCATACAGGTCATAGACCTCATCAAAGGGGATGTGCTTCTTCTCCATCTTCTTCCAGATGGAATAGCACGACTTCACGCGGGCCCGGAACTCATATTTCAGCCCCAGTTTGTCGAGGCGTTCGCGAATGGGAGCGGCAAAACGGGCGAATATCTCGTTGCGGTGCTGCTCGCTGGCGGCGATTTGCTCACTGATGCGGGCATGAATCTCGGGATGCTCATACTTGAAACTCAAGTCTTCGAGTTCGGTCTTGATGGCGAACAGTCCCAGGCGATGGGCCAGCGGCGCATAGATGTAGAGCGTCTCGCCGGCAATCTTGTACTGCTTTTGAGGGGGCATGGAGGCCAGGGTGCGCATGTTGTGCAGGCGGTCGGCCATTTTGATGAGCACCACGCGGATATCGTCGCTCATGGTGAGCAGCAGTTTGCGGAAGTTCTCGGCCTGAATAGAGGCTTTGTCACCGAAGATGCCACCCGAAATCTTGGTCAACCCATCGACGATGGTCGCAATCTTGTCGCCAAACTGCGCGCGAATGTCCTCCACGGTATATTCGGTGTCCTCCACCACATCGTGAAGCAGGGCCGAGCATATCGACGTGGAGCCAAGCCCTATCTCCTGGCTCACGATGGTGGCCACGGCGATGGGGTGCAAGATATAAGGCTCACCCGAGCGACGCCGAATACCCTGATGCGCATCGCGAGCAAACTTGAACGCCTTGTCGATGATTTCAACCTTCTTGCGATGGTTGCTGGCCAAATAGCCTTCGAGCAATCGCGCATAGGCCTCTTCTATGATTTTATCTTCGTCTTGTGGTGTCATTTCCCAGTTGGATTTTGATTTATATGGCAAAATTAGTGCATGACGAGCGAAAATGCAAAGTTTATTGGGGTTTTGTTGAGGCCTGCGGACTAATTTTGAGGCTTTGCCTCTAAATTAGCGCATGGCATCGCTCTTGTGTACTTCTCAAAATATGCTTAACTTTGTTCCCCGATAACAATAATAACATCTTTTACTCAGTTACACACATGGACAAGACAGAATACCAGCCCAGCGCGCGCATCCAGGCCTTATCGCCGAGTGCCACGCTGGCCATGTCACAACTCAGCAGCGAATTGCGCGCACAGGGCATCGACGTAATCAACCTCTCGGTGGGCGAGCCCGACTTCTTCACCCCCGACCACATTAAGCAGGCTGCCATTCAGGCCGTTAATGACAACTTCTCGTTCTACACCCCCGTGCCGGGATACCTCTCGCTGCGCAAGGCCATCTGCGACAAACTCCAGCGCGAAAACGGGCTGTTCTTCACGCCCGAGCAAATCGTGGTGGGCAATGGCGCCAAGCACGCACTGTGCAACACGGTGATGGCCATCGTCAACCCGGGCGACGAGGTCGTCATTCCCATGCCAGCATGGGTGAGTTACGAGCAAATGGTCATCCTGGCCGGCGGCACGCCCGTGACCGTTGAGACCACGCTGGAGCAGGGATTCAAACTCACCCCCGAACAACTGGAGGCCGCCATCACCCCGCGCACACGTCTGCTCATGCTGTGCTCGCCATCTAATCCCACGGGAAGCATCTACTCGCGCGCCGAACTCGACGCCCTCGGAGCAGTGCTCGAACGCCATCCGCAGGTGCTTGTCATTGCCGACGAAATCTATGAGCACATCAACTATGTGGGGCGCCACGAGAGCATCGCGGCCTATGCTCCCCTCGCCCATCGCGTGGCCATCATCAACGGTGTGTCGAAGGCCTACGCCATGACAGGATGGCGCATTGGCTATGTGGCAGCGCCACTGTGGCTCGCCAAGGCCGTGAACAAGTTGCAAGGCCAGTACACCAGCAACGCGTCGTCGATAGCGCAGATGGCGGCCGAAGCAGCCTACAACGGTCCGCAAGAATGTGTGGAGCAGATGCGACGGGCATTCCTGCGCCGCCGCGACCTCATCGTGGGATTGCTGCACGACATCCCAGGCCTCGAGGTGCGAGTGCCCGAAGGCGCATTCTATGTGTTCCCCCGCGTGACGGCGCTCCTGGGACGCACTATCCCGGCTGGTTGCGAAGGTGCCGGCACCGTCATCACCACGGCTACCGACCTGGCTATGTACCTGCTGCGCGAGGCGCATGTGGCCACGGTGAGCGGCGACGCATTTGGCAGCCCAGGTCACTTGCGGCTTAGTTATGCCACCAGCGACGACAACCTGCGAGCAGCAGCAGCACGCATCAAGACCGCGCTCGCCAAACTCTGAAAAAGGACACATCAGGCACAAAAAATATTCCCCGTCGATAGGCGGGGAATTGTTATTTTACAAGACTTGTTAGTCTGGACGATTACTCTTCGTCGCGACGGTCGTTGCGGTCGTCACGGCGGCGGTCATCGCGACGCGGGCCACGCTCGTTGCGACGCGGGCCACGCTCATTGCGCTTCTCGTCACGACGCGGGGCATTGCCCTCGCGACGGGGTGCGCCACCACCGTTACCCTCGCGGCGCGGGGCACGGCGACGCTCCTCGTAGCCCTCGGGCTTGTCCTGAAGCGCGCGCATCGACAGACGATACTTGCCAGTCTTCTTGTCAATCTCAATGAGTTTCACGGTCACCTCATCGCCCTCGTGCAAGCCACTGGCTTCCATGTTCTCAAGGCGATCCCAACTGATCTCGCTGATGTGCAGCAGACCATCGCGGCCAGGCATGAACTCCACAAAAGCACCGAACTCCAAGATGCTGCGCACGGTACCGGTGTAGATGGTTCCCTCCTCGGGCACAGCGATGATGGCCTTGATGCGTTGCACGGCGGCCTCGATGCTGTCCTTGTTGGCGGCAGCGATTTCGATTTCGCCCTTGCCGTCGATTTCATCGATAGAAATCTGAGCACCAGTCTCCTCCTGCATGGCTTGAATCACCTCGCCACCCTTGCCAATGATGGCACCGATGAACTCCTTGTCGACGGTCATGTGGACGATGCGCGGCACATGAGGCTTGTAGTCCTCGCGAGGCTCGGGCTGAGTCTCGTTGATGATGTTCAAGATGTGAAGGCGGCCGTCGCGTGCCTGGCGCAATGCCTGCTCCAGCACCTCGTAGGGCAGTCCGTCGCACTTGATATCCATCTGCGTGGCGGTGATGCCATCGGCAGTACCAGTGACCTTGAAGTCCATGTCGCCCAGGTGATCCTCGTCGCCCAAGATGTCGCTCAGCACAGCGTGCTTCACGTTACCCTCGTCGGTGATGAGACCCATGGCAATGCCTGCCACCGGCTTCTTCATCTTCACACCAGCGTCGAGCAGAGCCAGCGTGCCAGCGCACACGGTTGCCATCGACGACGAGCCGTTGCTCTCGAGGATGTCGCTCACGATGCGGCAGGTGTAGGGGAAATCGTCGGGGAGCATGCGCTTGAGGGCGCGGTGGGCCAGGTTGCCATGGCCG
>CACWKM010000042.1 GCA_902761475.1 uncultured Bacteroidales bacterium | reverse complement strand
TTTTTGATATGAAAACACCCAACAAAATACAGCAACTATTCTCTTCTCGACCTGCGTCAGTCAAGGCCGACCTTGTGTCGTTCCTCAAGGACCTCAATTGTCGCTACACCGTCGATACCGACGAGGAAGACGGCATGACACGCATCTCGTTCACCTTTCAAGGCGGGCACTTCGTTGCCAACGTCAAGAATGGCGACAACGGTGTGGAGTTTCTCATGCCTGTCATCGCCAGTTGTGAAGCGCGTTACCTCAACGCCCTTCGCACCGTGTGCAACCTCATGAACACCAACAACTTGCTGTTCAAATTCACCTACTCCTACGACGCCCAAGCCCAAGAGCATGAACTGAATGCGCACATCTCATTCTTCAACAACGCCATTAACCCCGACACGCTGGAGAACGAGTTGGAAGCCACCTTTCACTTCAAGCGCCAATTCCAAGGCCATCTCGACGATGCCATCGCCAAGGACAAAAGCGAGGACCCCAAAGACGTGGAACTGGTGTTCAACGATTATACCCGCGAAATGGCCATCATCCATGAGATGGAGTGGCACCATGAGTGGGAAGACGGGAAAGGTCTCCAAGATGATGCTTCCCAAGGCTTTACGCAGCCCCACGAGCCCACCATTCACGAGTTGCTCACCAAACTGCACGACTTGCCGATGGTGACCTACAAGACGCTGCGAGCCTATGTGGGCGAACAGGTGACCACACTACAAGGCCACAACAAGATTGCCGCCGCCAAGGTGCTCAACTTCATTGTCGAGGGCAAGGGCAAGAATGCGCATGCCATCGCCCCCAGCGCCGTGCTGCAAGTGGACTGCGAACCGCTCACCACCAGCCAATCGACGACCACGGTGGCGATTTTCCTGCATGTGGAGGGCGAGAGCGACGACGCCGTGATGGTGCGCACTATCATCCACCACACCCCGCACCCGCTCACCTCGGTGGCGGCCGCCATGTGCGACAAGCATCACGCCACCCGCGAGCCGCAGGTGATGCTGCTCGCCCGCAACAAGCGCACACCACGCCACATGCAACAGGAATTTGAATACATGTGGCAAGAGATTAAGAACGATAACCTCGACGACAAGCGCGAGGACTCATTGTTGCAACTGATTGCCGACGCCAAGGACCAACACCTCGCCTACGACTTTTACTGGGGACGTCAACGCTATCTGCAACGCCGCTATGCCGAGGCGGTGCAACACCTTGAGCGCACCATTCGACCTTTGGCGCATGTCTTCGTAGAACAGAACGACTTGAGCCATGCCGTTAAGTATTTCGAGGTGCTTTACTACTTGGGCTCTTCCTACCTCAACATGCAGTGCTATGAGAAGGCCGGATTCTATCTGGGGTTGATTAGTCCGGTGATGGAGGAGCGGTATCTCATGCAACGCATCAATCTGTTCATGGCCACACACCAGCCCAGGGTGTTTAAGGCCATCGACGAATTGATGGAATACATCAAAAGGAAACATCAAATTCTTGGGTGGAACGGCTATGATGAGGATGACGATGATTTTTTCATCAACCCTCACGACCTGAGCGCAGACGAGAAGGCCGAAATGCTCTACAACTTCGCGCGTCGCTGCCGCGCCTACGCGCTGATTGAGTTTGACCAAATCGAGCATGCCAGGATGGAATTGGTGGCTATGCTCGACGAGCCCAGCAACAAAGATTTCGCCATCAACGAGTTGAACTACATCAACAAGTTGCAGCAAGAAGAGAACGAAGATTTAGATTATCCCAATAATAAAATACGGTATTGTTAACACATCGGGTCAAAGCCTCTCGACCAGGGCTTAACGGTCGAGCGCACGATAAAAGTAGTTGGGAATGGGCGTCTCAAAATCGAGCGGGCGCCCTGTCACGGGGTGATAAAACGCCAACTTGAAAGCGTGCAGACACATGCGGCTGCCAGGATCGTCCTGGTGGCCGTATTTTCCGTCGCCCACCACGGGATGGCCTTCTTGCGACATGTGCACGCGAATCTGGTTCTTGCGGCCCGTCTCGAGTTGCAACTCCACGAGCGCGCGCATGGTGTGCGGGTTGGCCTCGAGCAAGCGCCAGTGGGTCACGGCAAAGCGGCTGCCTTCCACCTGCACAGGGCTGCTCTCCACCACATAGGTGCGGGGGTTGTCGCGAAGCCAACTCTCCACACGGCCTTCGCGCTGTTGGGGAATGCCCTCTACCACTGCCACATAACGGCGGTCAAACACGCGGTCGTGCCAACCGTCCTGCATCTGCTGCTGGATGTCGATGCGCTTGGCATAGAGCATCAGGCCCGAGGTGCGACAATCGAGGCGATGCACCACATGGGCGGTGCAACGCTGGTGAGTGAGGGCGAAATGGCGGTCGAGAAGCGTTTTCATGTTCAGGCTCTTCGCGCCCACAGGCATCGAGAGCACACCAGGTTGCTTGTCGACCACGATGATATAGGGGTCCTCGTAGACAATCGTGTAAAACTGGCTGTCGCTGGGAGCGCCCATCGAGGGGCCGCGCTGCACCTCCACCACGCTACCGGGTTTCAGCACATGGTCATGACGTGTCACCACCTTGCCGTTGACGCGCACGCCACCATGGGCAAGAATCGACTTCGCCTTGTTACGAGCAATGCCGTCGAGCGACTTCATCACGAAATCGAGCAACGGCATGGACTCGCGCACGGTGAACACCGAGGGGCGTTTATGACTATGAGGGACAGGCACTTGCTGGCAAATTTTATCAGTGGAACATATTGCGCAGTCGTGAGAACAAGCGCTGGCAAGTGCTCTCCGAAGGCTTCATGTTGCTGGAGCCTTGCAATTTCTCGATGGCAGCACGCTCTTCGCTGGTGAGACGCTCGGGCACATAGACCATGACGTTGACCAGCAAGTCGCCGGTGCCATAATGATTGGGGCTGGGCAGTCCCCTACCCCTGAGTCGCAACACTGTGCCTGGTTGCGTGGCGGGTGAAATCTTCACGCGCGCCTTGCCCTCGATGGTGGGCACCTCGACGGTGCCGCCCAACACAGCAGTGGGGATGTCAAGCATCAAGTTGTATATCAAGTCGTTGCCATCACGCTCCAGTTGCGGATGCTTCTTCTCCTCGATGACGATGAGCAAGTCGCCGGGCGTGCCTCCGCCGGGAGCCTCATTGCCCTTGCCACGCATTTGCAGCGTCATGCCCTCGGCCACACCAGCGGGAATGTTCACTGTCACCACGTCGTCCTTGCGCACCAAGCCCTTGCCGGCACAATCGGGACAACGCTCTTTCACGATTTTGCCCGTGCCGTGGCACACATGACACACGTTGGTCATCTGCATGCGCCCCATGATGGTTTGGCGCACCACGGTTTCTTGGCCACGACCATGGCAGTTGGAACACGTCTCCAGCGCCGTGCCATTCTTGGCACCTGTTCCGCGACACGAGGCACACGACACCATGCGGGGGAGTTTAAGTTTCTTCGAGACGCCCTCTTTGACATCGGCCAGGGTGAGTTCCACGCGCACGCGCAAGTCGCTGCCGTGAGCCATCTGCTGGGCCATGTCGTCGTCGCCGCCAAAGAAACTGCTAAAGCCGCCAAAACCGCCGCCAAAGCCGCCGCCAAACATGCCCGTGAACTGACGCAGGAAGTCGTCCATCGACATTCCCGTGCCAAAGCCACCACCCATTTGGTCGCCGGCAAAGCCATACTGGTCATAGCGAGCGCGCTTGTCGGGGTCGTTCAAGACGTTATAGGCCTCGGCAGCCTCCTTGAACTTCTCCTCGGCCTCCTTCTTCTCGGCCTCCGATTTGCCTTGCTGACGATCGGGGTGATACATGATAGCGAGTTTGCGATAAGCCTTCTTCAACTCATCGGCAGTGGCTGTCTTGCTCACTCCAAGCACCTCGTAATAATCTCTCTTTTGTGCCATTATCGTGTCTTATTCTTCTTTTTCGTTGATTGTTCTCTATTACACACAGCAAACGAACTCACTCACTGTCCCACCACCACTTTAGCGTGGCGCAACACCTTGTCGTGAATCATATAGCCGCGCGTGGTGGTGTCTATCACCTTGCCCTTTTGGCTCTCGTCGGGAGCCGGGAACATGGTTACCGCCTCGTGCAACTCGGGGTCGAAATCGGCACCGGTCGACTCAATGGGCGTGACGCCATTCTGCTGCAAATATTTCACAAACTTGCTGTGGATGAGTTCTACGCCCTCGCGCAGGCTGTCCACGTCGCCCCCCGCGCCCATGGCTGCCAGCGCACGCTCAAAGTCGTCGACGATGGGCAGCAACTCGCGCATGGCACGCTCGGCGCCATTCTTGATGAGGTCTTGCTTCTCCTTGAGGGTGCGCTTGCGGTAGTTGTCAAAGTCGGCCATGAGGAAGAGATATTCCTTCTTCTCATGCTCCACGGCGGCTTGCAACTCGGCGATAAGGGTGTCCTTGTCGGCCGGAGCGGCAGTCTCCTCGGTCACCTCGGCGGTATCGGCCGGTGCGGCGGCGGGCTGCTGCTTGAGTTCCTGCTCCTGTTCGGGCGAAGCGCTATTCTTGTTCGTGTTTTTCTTGCTCATTATAGTCTTTTTTATTGAATGATTCTATTTATTACCACCCCCTGTGATGCAAATCGCGCGCCGTGTCACAATGGCGTGACAAAGGTGACACAATCGGCAAACTTGTCAGCCGCGCGCTCTGCCATCTCGTCAGTATCAAAGATGGCAAACATGGTGGAGCCGGACCCCGACATGGCAACATATTGTGCGCCGGCATCGAGCAACATGGCCTTGATGTGCCACAACAAGGGGTACTGCGCAAACACGCTGGGCTCAAAATCGTTTTTCAGCGCGCCGTCCCACATGGGCAGTGGCCACTGCACCACCTCGTCGGGTCGCAACGTCGAAGGCTCGGGGGTGACGCGCGCATAGGCCTGCGCCGTCGACACGCCCACCGGGGGCTTCACCAGCAGGAGGCACTTGCCCTTAAGGTTCACCTCCACGGGGGTGAGCACATCGCCAATGCCCGTGGCCATCATGGGACGGCCGTGAACGAAGAATGCGCAGTCGGCGCCCAATCGCGCGGCAAGCGATGCGAGTTGCTCGGTGCTGAGACCCAGTTCAAGCATGGAGTTGATGGTGACCAGCGTGGCAGCAGCGTCGCTCGACCCACCGCCCAGGCCAGCGCCATCGGGGATGTGCTTGTAGAGGTGGATGTCGAGCGCAGGCAACTCGTGCTGCGAAGCCAGCAATGCATAGGCGCGCATCACGAGGTTCTTCTCCACAGGGCAATCCACTGGGTTGCCATAGGTGTGAAGCGTTGTCTCACCGCTCGTCGACGGAACGATTTCCAGCACATCGGAAACACCGGGAACGGGCAAAAAAACGGTCTCAATGTTGTGATAGCCATCAGGGCGACGCTCCACAATATTGAGACCAAGATTTATCTTAGCCGTAGGAAATGCTATCATGTGAAAATGTATAACTTCGATTGATTATTGCTTGCGGGACGCAAGAACCGCGCTCACGCATTGCCTCACTTCACCACCACCTTGCGCGACCACTGTCCACCACACTTCACGATGTAGAAGCCCTTGGGCATCTCCACCGTGGCGTGCTGGTCGGCAGGCACACGCACCACCTTCACCAGTTGTCCAGTGATGGAATAGATGCTGAATGTGGCGTCGCTATTGCCAGCATAGAACGTGATGCGGCCCTGCGCACCCTGCACATCGGGCGCGCCAATAGCAGCCTCCACACGCTGCTGGGCACCACCATCGGGCAATGCCAGCACCACGGGACAACTCATGGCCAAACACGCTACTAATATGACAAACAGCCTCTTCATTTTTGTTTTGCGGTGCAAAATTAGTGCAAACCGAGTGAAAAACAACAAGTTTGCTTGATTGTTTTTCCGAGGTGCAGCCTAATTTCGCTAAATTTTTGGCAAAATTAGTGCAAACCGAGCGCAAATGCAAATTATACTCGAATATTTTTTGCTGCGCACACAATTATTCACACCTTTATCCGTTAGACCACGCCATCGGCCCAGGGTTTAATCGCTCCACAGGCAATTATTTGAGCGAAGCGTTGACGCTGGCGATGTAGTCGAGCAACTCGTCGCGGCCGCGTCCGTCCTCGCTACTGGTGAGGAAGATGGGCGGCAACTCCTCCCAGGTCTTGTGCAGTTCTTGTTTGTAGGCCGCCACCGCCTGCTGTCCCGCCACGCGGCCCAGTTTGTCGAGTTTTGTGAACACGATGGCAAATGGCACGCCATTCTCGCCCAGCCAAGTCATAAACTCCAGGTCGATGGCTTGGGGCTTGTGGCGGCTATCCACCAGCACAAAGAGGCATGTCATCTGCTCGCGCCCCATGATGTAGCCCCTGATGAGACGGCTCAACTGGTCGCGCTGCTCCTTGCCACGGCGAGCATAGCCATAGCCGGGCAAGTCCACGATATACCACTCCTCATTGATGAGAAAATGGTTGATGAGCAAGGTCTTGCCGGGAGTTTGCGACGTCTTGGCCAGTCCATTGATGCCGGTGAGCATATTGATGAGCGACGACTTGCCCACATTGCTGCGCCCTATGAACGCATACTCCGGCCTATTGCCGCCAGGACATTTCTCCACGTGCGGACTACTAATCTCATATTTCGCACTTTTTATCTTCATCGTTTTCTCTCATGCTGTGTGAATAATTTGTTTCTGAAGTTTCGGAGTGGTAAAGTTCCTCTTCGAGGCACTCTTTCATCGGTATGCTATGACCAAGCCGCGCACATCTTCGATGTGCTTGCATGGTCTTTCGCACAAAGTCGCATCTTCGATGCGCCAAGCGTCTTCGACGCTATCCTTCGCGATGTGACCGGGGCGCGCAAACCCTCGATGCGCCAAGCGTCTTCGACGCTATCCTGTTATGCCTACTTTTTTATCTACTTTAGAAACTTAAGTAATTCAAACTAAACGCTCCCCACTCATGGGGCTGAGCGAGGAGCGTTGTCGGTTGATTTAACCTCGTGGATTAGAGGTTAGGATTGATGCTGCTCCACTCGCTGATGGGCGGCACGATGTTGAGGGTCACGAGTTCGTCGCGCATCTTGCACAGGTGCTCGTAACTGGCATCGAGTTTGGCCATCTCCTCGGGCGTGCCCTGGGGCACCTTGTAGGTGCAACCGTTCTCGTCGAGCGTGGTGTCCATAGCCATCATGATGTGGTCATACTTGTCGTTGTGCACATAGGTGCCAGCGGGGAAGCGGAACTTCTCACCACCCATGACCGAGCGAATCATCTCCACCGAGAGGTAAGCCGGGCTCTGGAAAGAACTGCGACGGCGCAACTCGATGATTTTTGCACCACCCTTGGTCACGTCCACCTTCATCTGCTCCCACTCTGCCTCGGGGAACTCCTCGGTGCCAATGATGTCGCTGAGTTTGCGACCTGCAATCTCCACATGGCTGCCAAACACGGCCATTTGCTCGCCGTGGCCGCCATAGGTAGCGCAACCGGTAATCTCGCTCTGCATCACACCAAACTTCTTAGCCAAAGCGCTCTGCAAACGAGTGGTGTCGAGTGCGGCAAGCGTAGTCACCTGCGAAGGTTTCAAACCCGAGTACAGGAGTGTCACAAGACCAGTGAGGTCGGCGGGGTTGAAGATAATCACCACGTGCTTCACATCGGGGCAGTATTGCTTGATGTTCTTGCCCAGGCCCTCGGCGATTTCGCAGTTGCCTTTCAGCAGGTCTTCGCGAGTCATGCCCTCCTTGCGGGGAGCGCCACCGCTCGAAATGATGTACTTGGCACCAGTGAAAGCCTCGGCAACGTCGGTGGTTGCCACAATCTTCACATCACCAAAGCCGCTCTGACGCATCTCCTCGGCAACACCTTCGGCCGAGAAAATATCGTACAGGCAAATCTCACTTGTCAAGCCCATCATCAGGGCAGTCTGCACCATGTTGGAGCCAATCATTCCGGCAGCGCCGACGATGACCAATTTGTCGTTTGTTAATGCCATTGTTGTTTGTTAATGTTTAAAAAATTGTAAGGTTAATATCAAGAATGAACTGTAATTGTCGACATTTCATTTAGTCGCCCACAAAGTTAGCAATTTTGCCTCACATGGGCAAATGGAAAAACATGCTCCGTGCCACATCGTCATGACGTCTCAGTGGCATCGGGCGGAGCGTCGTGCTCGGCTTGGACCACATCGCTCTTGCCCAGGCGAACTTTCACCTGGTCGAAGCCTTGACCATACACGCCATTCACGTTGGCCTGCGAGATGAAGGCGTCGGTGTCGATGCGCTTGATGATGCGGAACACGTGCACGCTCTCCATCTTGCGGCACATCACCATCAAGATTTTCACGTCGTCCTTGCTATACCACCCCATGCCATTGAGGACCGTGCATCCGCGATTGGCCTCGTTGTTGATGGCGTTGGCAATGTCTTCCCAATGCTTGCTGATGATGAAGAACTGCACCGTCTGGCGGGTGTTGTTAATCACCATGTCGGTCACCTGCGAGTTGATAATCATGAAAATGATACCATACACAATCTTGTCCACGCTGTGGAAAATCACATAACTCGACGTGATGATAATCAGGTCCATGTAGAGCATCATGCGGCCAAAGGAGATGGTGGTGTACTTGGTGACCATGGCCGCCACGATGTCGGTTCCCGCGGTGCTGCCATTGTGCACAAACACTGTGCCGATGCCCACGCCGCAGAAGATGGCGCCGATGATGATGTTCATGAACGGTTGTTGGGCCACGATGGGTGCCGTGAACAGCGGCTGCAACACGCCCAGCATGAGCGTGGCGAGCGTGGCGCCTATGATGGTGCGTATCACGAACTGGCGGCCCACCGAGCGATAGGCGATGGCCAGCAGCAGAATGTTGATGCCATAGTAGGTGATTGCCACATTCCACCCCAAGCCGAAGAACAGCAGCGACGACAGACCAGTCACACCGCCTGTCACCACTTTCTCGGGCAGCACAAAGGCCGTAAAACCGAATGCATAAGACAGCAGGCCCAGGAAAATCATCACATAATCCTGCACCTGCTTTAAGATTTGTCTTCCGGTGAGTGTCATGTCATCCTACGCCTTCTTCGTCGTCGCCATCGTCGCCAGCACCGTAGCCCATGGCGTTGAGCATGCGCCACAACATGGCCTTGTTCACTTCAACGAGCGGCTCGGTGCGGCCCTCAAGTTGGTTGAGCAGAGCGGCAAGTTCGTTGACCTCCACCACGCTTGTCAAGCCTGGCCACAGCACCTCGGTGAGGGCCATGTCGAGCAAGAAGTCGGGGGCACTGGTGCGCGTGAGCACGAAGCGAGGCTCGCCGTTGGTGTCGTCCAGCCAATCGTCCTCGTCGTCGGGGTTGCGCTTGGCCTCGTAGAGTTCAATGCCCTCCACGCTCACCACGGGGCGCACATAGGTGCCGTCGGGAAGCGAAATCACGCCCACCGGCATGTCGTAGGTGGTCTGGATTGCGTAGCCCGTGAGCGAATGGCCCGGCATCTGCACCTTGCCGTCGGGAGTGAAAATCCATGAGGTCTTGCTCTCGTCAAGGAAGGAGCCCATCAAAGCCCGATGAATCACACCCTCTTCGTGCGCCAACTCATTGCCGTCGAAACGCTCGAGCACGGCGCATATCGTGCCTGGTGCCTCCACGCTGGTGGCCACAAGCAGGTCGTGCCCGGCAATGGTCTTGCGCTGCACCGGACTACCCACCTCGCCCCATGCGGCAAATTCTGGAAAATCGGCACTCTGAGGCTCCACGCGGTAGCCATCGGCAGTCACGGTGAGGGGCAACTCATAGCCGCCCTCGTGGAGCGAGCCGCCAACCATCTTCACCAGTTTGCCGCTTGACTCAATCACATTAAAACTCACAAAGCCGTCGGTCCACATTGTGCCCTTGGCGATCTTTTCGGCGGCATGCACACCCGCCATGGCGCTCAGCGACACGGCGAGAAGGGCTGCCAACATGCGAATTGATTTCATCATATCCTTATGGTTAAAATTCGTTTTCTTCGATGGTGCAAAGATAAGAAATGTGCCGCAATCGGCCTATCATCCCAAAGAAAAAAAATGGACTGCGCCGCGCTTTTTCTTCTTCGGCATCTCACTTGCCGCCACCACGGCCTCGGCCGATGGTGTTTTGTCAGCACACCTCCTCGAGGGCGCCCGTGACCGAGTCGATGATAAACCCGCGCACCGCCACGTCGCCGGGGACAAGCGGATGAGCCTTGATGGTCGCCACGGTGTTGCGCACCGAGGAGGGCGTGTCCTTGAAGCCTTCGAGCCACGCGTCGAGGTCTATGCCGCAATGCCTCACGGTGTCGAGCGTGCGCTGCGACACACCGCGGGCCATCATCGCCTCCTCAAAGTGGCCATAGTTCATGTGGCATGCCCCACACTGCGTGTGAGCCACCACCATAATCTCCTCCACACCAAGTTCGTAGATGGCCACAATGAGACTGCGCATGGCCGAGTCGAAGGGAGAGATGACCAAGCCGCCCGCATTCTTGATGATTTTGGCATCGCCATTCTTCAAGCCCAACGCGGCAGGCAGCAACTCGGTGAGGCGCGTGTCCATGCAAGACAGCACCGCCAACTTCTTGTCGGGGTACTTGTCGGTGACATACTTTTCGTAGGCCTTACTGGCCACAAAACCTTTGTTAAATTCTACAATCTCGTCAATCATAGCACACTCTATTTATGCTTGTAACAATGAGGTGGCGCGACAGTTCGCCGCCTGTTGCAAAGTTACACATTTCTCACGAATAATTGGGCGCCCAACCAACCCCAAACAATAGAAATGTGTGTAAAAAATGGGGCGCACTTTGTTTAAAATAGTATAAAAAACACTAAATTTGCACATGATTAAGAATATAGCAATGAAAAAACTATTCACAACATGCCTCCTTGTGCTCTGCGCCACAATTGTTCTCCCGTCGTGCCAACACGATGAGCCTGAGGGCATCAAGCCTGTCGAAGAGCGCTCCATCCTCTTGCTGAGCGGCATTGG
The DNA here is from genome assembly GCA_902761475.1 of uncultured Bacteroidales bacterium. Classification (GTDB taxonomy): domain Bacteria; phylum Bacteroidota; class Bacteroidia; order Bacteroidales; family Muribaculaceae; genus Sodaliphilus. The sequence goes on along the minus strand of CACWKM010000042.1, from coordinate 4,071 downwards.
AGAAATCTACGATGTCGATGGCAAGGTCACCACCACCCTGCCATCGTGCCAGGCGGTGTCGCAAATCATTGTGGACGGCAACGACTACTTCGTGTCGGGCTCGAGCAGCAAAGACCGTGTGGGCTACTGGAAAAACGGCAAGTGGAACACGCTGCACATTGATTTTATCGACGATGTGGAGCACTGGACCGCCGGAATCGGGAAGTGGGATTATTACATCTTTCTGCTCGATTATCCCAATGTGCTGAAGAACAGTGGCATCTTCCGACTTAAAGACAGTGAAAATTTTATTGCCGCCAATCATGGCATCTCGGTGTCGGAGGGCAAGTGCTACGTAGTGGGGTCGGACTTGGTCGAGGAACCCGTCGAAGCACGAGTGCCAGTAGTCTACCACGAGCACAAGGGCGAATATGTGTCCCAAAGGCTAATCTTGCCCAAGGGCGTCACCCACGGCGATGCTTGGTCGGTCTATGCCTATGACCGCGACCACGTGATAGTGGGCGGAAATGCGGGGCGCGAACCCGCCATCTGGGTCGACAACGTGCTGCACATCCTGCACCGTGGATTTGGGGTCGACAATGCTTTTGAAGACATTCCCAATGGCATCGTGACTGCCATCGTGCGCATCGATGGCCACACCTTTGCAGCCGGACATGAGTACTACGAGCCCGAAAAGAAAATTGCCACCGTGTGGCGAGATGGCGTGCCCGAGCAAGTTCTGAGGTAATGGACATCCAGGCCTATGGCAGCGATTTGTACCTCCTCACCCATGAATACTCCTTGGTGCACGCCGAAGATTATGACTACGAGGCCTTGTCGTCGGTGCTATGGATGAATGGCAAGGTGGTGTGCAAAATCCCGTATAAAGGCATGGTGAGTTTTGCCGTGTATTAATGCTCACACAGTATATTCAACGCAATGACATTATTTTCCCATCGATGAGAAAAAAAACATTTTATAGCACATGGACAATCATCGCATTATTGTTGTTGGCCTCGTGCCATCACGATGATGCCGACGCCCCCATCAAACCCGCTGCCGAGCGCACCATCTTGCTGCTCACCAGCGAAGGTCACATCTATGACCAAACGGGTAAGCGTGTCGCAGAGTTGCCTAACTGCGAATATGCTACCGAAATCATCAACGACGAGGGCGACTATTTCGTCTCGGGCAAGAGCACCAAAGACCGCGTGGGATACTGGAAAAACGGTAAGTGGAACACGCTGCACGTCGATTTCATCGACGATGTGGAACATGAAACCCAAGGCATAGGCAAATGGGACTATTATATTTTCATGTATGACCATCCTCACATTCTGAGGAACAGCGGCATTTTTCCCCTCGAAGACCCCGACATTTTCAATTCGTTGAGCAAATGTATGGCTGTGAGCGAGGGCAAATGCTACTTGGTGGGGTGGAACTACTATCCCGAGGAAGAAAAACCCAACGACCCTGTGCTCTACTATGAAAAAGGTGGCCGATATGTCAAGAAAATCCTGCCCAAGACGAGCGACGATGTTGATGCGGTTGCTTTTTCCATTTTCGCTTATGACGGGAAGCACACCGTCATCGGCGGACAGATGGGCCTGGAGCCATGCATCTGGGTGGACGAGCAATTGCAGATGTTGCCACGCACATTCAACAACCAAAGCAATATATATGAACTGCCGCTGGCCAACGTAAGTTCGGTGGCGTGCACAAAAAATCATATCTATGCCGCCGGCTCCGAAAACGACGAGGAGATGAACGAGGTGGCCACTTTGTGGGTCGATGGATTCCCGCGCCACTTGACCTCGGGCGAGAAAGGCTTGAGTTGGTCATGGATTCCCGAGATTATCGCCTACGGCGACGATTTGTATGCGCTATCCATCGAAATTATCGACCATGGTGAGGACGATAGTGATGTCTATGTGCTGATTTGGCTCAACGGAAACATCGTTGCCAAGTACAGCGGGTTAGACATTGTGAATTTTGCTGTGATATAACAAACAAATTAAAAAACATATAAAGATGAAAACTAAAAGAACCATTTTATTCTTGACGCTCGCCTGCATGTTTAGCGCATTGCCGGCACAAATCACCAACATCGGCAAGGATAAAGAGCAATTTAACGTGGACAGCATCGTTAACGACTTTGACAACCGCCCGTTCTTTGGCATCTACAAGGACAACTACTTTGTGTTGGGAACGGCGCTCAACCACAAGCCCACCGAGTATAACAGCGACGTGAAGTTTCAAATCAGTTTCCGCCAGCGACTCACCAAGTCGGTCCTCCCCTTCCACAGCCACCTTTTCTTGAGTTACTCGCAAAAGGCCATGTGGAACATCTTTGAGGAGTCGCTGCCGTTCCACGACCTGAACTTCAACCCGGGCATCGGTGTGCAGAAACTCATCTTCTACAAAGGCAAACTTGTGGGTAATGCCACCATCATGGTGGAGCACGAGTCAAATGGTCGCGACGGTGAGGCGTCACGTAGTTGGAACAAAGTGTCGTTTGCCGGTTCGCTCTACATCGACCCGCGATTGATGGTGCACGCCAAGACGTGGATTCCCATCATCGACGGACAGCAGAATAAGGACATTCTCAAGTACAGCGGCATCTTCCAGGCTGGCGCCCAGTTCATCTCGCGCAACAAACGCTGGGTGGCCGACGTGACCTTCGTCAAGCGGCAGGGATGGAACCTCAACTTCAACACCATCGTCAACGTGGGATTCCGCATTCGCGAGAAGGACAACCAGTTCCTCATGCTGCACTTCTACGACGGCTATGGCGAGAACATGCTCGACTACAACAAGTACCACTGCCGTCTGCGCATAGGCCTGCTCATACGCCCCACGTTCTTTAGCGATTTCTAAACATCTTAGTCTCATTATTTACGTTCAGGACAAATGGCAAACCGTTGTTTAATAATGCTTGCGGTCTTGTGCTGTGCATCGATGATTTCTTGGGGACAATCATTGGAGCAGACTGTCGTGCTGCAACCCGACAGTGTCGTGCTGCAACCCGACAGTGTCGAGCAATCCACACCCCTGGACACGCTTACCACCCAGGCCAAGAAGAAAAAGAGCCTCAAGGAGCGCATCAGGCAGCACATCGAGAAAAAAATGGCCGAGCCCTACGACACCACGCGCAACAAAGGCTACTGGTGGCGAGCACTCAAGCATGGCAAAGTAAACTTCAAAGATAGCACCATGGGCTATCCCAAGTTTGTCAAGTTTTGCTACAACGCCTATGTGTGGGGCGACAAAGCCTTCAACAGTTACGACACGTCCTATGTGAAAAGCACTGGCAAGAACTGGAAACTCATCCTCAAGAGCGACAACTGGGTTGATTCCTACATAGGCACCCCGATGAAGGACGTGAGAATGGTGATGAACAGCAACCTGGTGTCGAACATCGGTGTGTCGCTCTCGTTCATGGCGGTGAGCGTGGGTTACTCGGTGAGCGTAAGCAATCTGGTGCATGGTGGCAAGTTGTCGAACAAAGTCGATTTCTCGTTTACTTGCGCCCGCTTTGCCGCCGATGCGTACTATTGGGAAAACCAAAACGACATCAACGTCACCTACACCAACAAGGCCACCGACAACAAGGAGCACAAGGTGCGACAATCGGGCATCAGCCGCAAAGCGATGGGTCTCACGGCCTACTACTTCTTCAACAACCGCCGCTATGCCCAAGCCGCCGCCTATTGTTTCTCGAAATATCAAAAGCGCAGCGCGGGGTCGTGGCTGGCGGGATTCAGCCTGCAACACTTCGACGTCAAATTTGACGTGGAGAAACTGCCCGACGTCGCGCGCCAGTACATCCCCACACAGGAAGACGCCCCGCGCATTCTCTACAACGACTATTGCGTGCTCGTGGGTTACGCCCACAACTGGGTGCTGGGGCGCAAGTGGCTCCTGAACGTCACCGTCACCCCCTATCTGGGTTACCGCTACAACATTTTTCACGACGCCGAAGACAAGGCGAGTTCCTTCTCGCTCAACTTGCGCGCACGCATCGGCGCAGTCTATAACCACAAGAAATACTTTGTGGGGCTGCAAGCCAACGCCGACCACCACCGCTACACG
>CACWKM010000041.1 GCA_902761475.1 uncultured Bacteroidales bacterium | reverse complement strand
AAAATGGGCATCCACCTCACGCCCCATCATGTGCTGGGCGTCCACATCGAATGTCCCTACTTCGACGACAATCTGAAAGAGGATGAACTACCCATCTCACTCGAAAACAAACAACGTGAAGCACTGCTTCGCGGTGTCCTGCCGACCTACGAGGATGAAATCGACGGAAAAACGGTGGAAATCGTGGGCATGGACATGGGCATCTGGCTTGCGGGCGTGAAAGCGCTGCCCGGCGGCAACACACTGGTGCTATTCACCTATGAGTACGGCGACGGTGGAGCCAGTGCAATTGGCATCTACAACGCCAAGGGCGTGCGCACCGACTATCTGGGTATGGGACCCAACGAGGGCACGGAATACTACGACATCGACGAGGAGCACACCCACATCTGCACCCATCACCGCACAGTGCTCGACTTCACTGGCGAGCGGGCGATGGCACTGAGTTACAAGATGATGCGCGAGCGCATGTTTACGGTGGCCGATGGCACCTTCAACGAGTATGGCGTGGCCAACTATAAAGAAACAGGCAAGCAGGTGGACTGGACCATGAGCAAGCGCTACGACTACGACATCAACGATGCCGGCCACATCGTGCTGCGCGCACTACCCAAGCCGCAATGCGACGGCCCCGTTGACGCAAATATTTTGCTTCGCGACCCCATCAACGCGCTCTACTATTATGCCGCCAGCGATGCCCAGCGCTTGGAGAGATTCAACGAACTCGCAGGAAGGCCCGAGTACAACGTGGAGCCTGAAGACAAAGATTTTCTGAACGAGTGGCACTACCACCTACGCGACGCCATGAGCGATTTCTACACCAGCAACGCCGTGCAGGTGTTGCAATTCGTCGCGTCGCACCGCACTGGTGACAACTATGTGCGAGAATACCTCTACGAACTCGTCGCAGAGAGCCTCTTGGACAAGGCCGACCTCATCGACGACATCAACCGCGTGCCCGACGCCGCTCAGCGCGACTATTTACACACCCTCACGGCACAATGGGGACCCAAAGACGCCGTGGGATGAGCCGCGCGCTCACTTGGTGAGTACACGCTTGCCAAGGGGGGTGAGCAAACCTGCGTCCTCGAGAAGAAAGTCCCACACTTCGATGTCGATGATACCAGCGGCAAAACAGGCAATCTCGTAGGGTTGATACACGAAGTGCAGACAATGGTCGGAGCAATAGAACACATCGCTCAGGGGCACCAAGTCATCGATGAAGTATCCCTTGTCGGCGCGCAACTGCTCCACCGTCGTCACCCACTCCTTATCCATTAATGCCTGTGTGACGACACGGGACAACGCGTCGCGGTCGGCGACGCGCACCAGGTCGCTCAGTTCCAGCACCTTGTCGCTCGGAGCAAAGTAGTTCACATAGTTGCAGCCATACATGCCATGAAACGCACCGCTACCATAAGAACTGTTACCCACGCGAAACACATAGAGGCTGCCATCAGCATCCACCATACTCAGCGAGTACACGTCGTAACTAATCAAACTACTAATGATGTCGGGCAATGTGCCGATGGATTTAATCTGCTTAATTTGACTAGGCTTTAGTTCAAAGTTAGGAACCGCCTCGTCAAATTGCTTCAACAACTGGTCGAGGCTGGTGGTTTCATCGCCCAGCATGCGTGCCAATGCCGACTCCAGCACTTTGCTCGAGCGACCATTTACCGTCACGGGCCACATCAAATTGAGGGCGTGACGCCAATACAGGCGGTCGCCGTCCTTCATTAAAAGGACCTCCTCAACACCCTCGGGAGTAAGGGTAAATTCCAAAATGCGCTCGCGCTCAATGTGACGCAGGCTGGTGAGCGAATCCATGAGGTTCAACTTGTTGCCAGCAACGGCCTGAACGGCCAACAAGGCCAACAACGAAAAGAGAATCTTCTTCGTCATAGTGGGTGAGAAAACTAGGCTAAAGGATGGGTATTCTATAAAAATGCGGCAATGCCAAGCCCGTTGTAGGACACTTGACACTGCCGCTTAGCATTTTTTGCACGCTATCAATCGTAGTCGAGCGTAACGGTCGACGAACTGATGTTGTTGTTGCGGTCCTTGGTGATGCGCACACCCAGGTGCTTGCCATTGACGTAACGCGAAACAGCATTTGCCACGGCGTCTTTCTTGGCCTCGCCACTGTAATTATTGTTGAACGTCTGGCGATACTTCTCGGAGCCATTCTCGGCTACCTGCACGGCAATCGACGAATCAAAGCCCAAATTGTATTTTTCCTTGGTGAGTTCGGAGATATCCTTTGACTGAGCGTCAATCATGTAGCCAAACTCAACGGGGAAACGATCGCTCTCGATGGTCTTGGTCCAAGTCTTGGTGGTCACAATGTCACGCTTGGTCTGGTTGTTGGTGCCCTTATAATAAATAATGATGGGGCTTGCTGCCGACACCAGGTCGTCGGTAAACGTAATCGTGTAGGTCGCCGAAGCCTTGTAGTTGCCCGAAGGCTCATCATCGCTGCCACAAGAGGTGAAGAGTGCTACACCGCACACCAGCGAAGCAAGGAGAAATAAATACTTTTTCATCTTCTTTCGTGTTCTGTTGTTGATTAGTTGAATTGTTTTTCCCAATAGACTGCAAAGTTAGCGATTTTTCGCTTTGTCACAAGCAGCAAAGTGCTTTTTTTTCACATGAGCATGATGCCCGCCTGTGCACACTGCCTCACCTGCTCCTCGGGCCAGATGCTGGCCTGCACTTCGCCAATGTGAGCCTTTTGCAGCAAATACATGCACAAGCGGCTCTGCCCTATTCCTCCTCCTATGGACTGAGGCAGGCGTCCCTCCATGAGGGCGCGGTGGAAAGGCAGCGACAAGCGGTCGAGTTGACCACGCATCTCAAGTTGGCGACGTAGCGCGGTGGCATCGACGCGGATACCCATCGACGACAGTTCAAACGGCACCTCGAGAATGTTGTCCCACACAATGATGTCACCATTGAGCCCCGGGTAACCGCTCTCGTTGAGCGAGGACCAGTCGTCGTAGTCGGCGGCACGGCCATCGTGAGGCTGGCCATTGGACAGCGGAGCACCGATGCCCACTACAAAAATCGCACCATATTGTCGCGCAGCCGCGGCCTCGCGCTCCCACGACGTCTTGCCAGGGAACAGGTGAAGCATGTCCTCCGACTGGAAGAAGTGGATTTCTTTGGGCAGACGAGGCGTGATGTGCGGAAAAGCCTGATACACGTCCTCTTCGGTCTCACGAATGGCGGCATAAATCTTCTTCACCACCTCGCGCAAGGTGGCAAGATTGCGCTGAGCGGGCGTGATGACCTGCTCCCAGTCCCACTGGTCCACATAGAGCGAATGAAGGTTGTCGAGTTCCTCGGTGGTGCGAATGGCGTTCATGTCGGTATACAGGCCATAGCCCGGGGCGATGTCATAGGCGCCAAGTTTCATGCGTTTCCACTTGGCGAGCGAATGCACCACTTCGGCACGGCGGCCATTCATGCACGCGATGGGAAAGTTCACCGGCGGCTCCACGCCATTGAGGTCGTCGTTGATGCCCATGCCCGAGAGCACAAACAGCGGAGCGGTGACGCGACGCAGGTTCAACGAACGCGACAAGCGCTCTTGAAAGCGGTCTTTCACCATCTTGATGGCCACCTCGGTAGTTTCGGGCAGCAAGCGCAAGTTATATTTTCGAGGGATGATTAGTGACATGAAAAGTAATTTCTGTTATGTAAAAAAAAAGTCTGTCTGTGTTTCTCAAATGGTGACCTCGCCGCAGAGCGAGTAGCCCATGTAGGTCTTCACTTGTTGTGCGTTGAGCCCCAGTCCGAAGAGGTACATGAGTTTAGTGAGTGCGGCCTCGCTGGTGATGTCGTGGCCACTGATGACACCCGCGGCAGTGAGCGTGTTGCCCGTCTCGTAGAGGGTGCTGTGCACGCCGCCGTTCACACACTGCGTCACGTTCACGATGACCACGCCAGCCTCCACGGCCTGCGCGATGGCGGCGGTGAACCACGGCGCGCTGGGGCTATTACCCGCGCCAAAGGTCTTGAGCACGATGCCCTTGATGTCGGGTGTGGAGAGCAGATGACGCAAAGTGCCCTCGGTCATGCCGGGATAGAGTTCCACAAACATCACCTCGGGGTCCATGCGGTAGCGCACCTTGAGTGGGCGACGCACGGTGGTGCGGAACAACACCTCGCGGTGGAACGTGATGCCAAGCCCTATGTCGGCAAGCGCAGGATAGTTGTTGCTGCGGAAGGCGTTAAAGTTGTCGGCACTCATCTTGGTGCTGCGGTTGCCGCGCCACAAATAGTTCTCAAAGAGGATGGCCACCTCCTGCACCATGGGCTCCCCATCTTTGTCGAGGGCGGCTGCCACTTGCAAGGCAGTGATGAGGTTTTCCTCGCCGTCGGTACGCACCTCGCCAATGGGCAACTGCGAACCAGTAATAATCACTGGCTTGTGCAAGTTCTCCAGCATGAAACTCAACGCACTGGCGGTGAAGGCCATCGTGTCGGTGCCGTGGAGCACCACAAAGCCATCGAAACGGTCGTAATTGTCCTCGATGGCACGAGCAATATCGCTCCAGTGCTTCGGACTCATGTTTGAACTGTCGATGGGAGGCTCAAACTGGATGTTGTCGATGTCGTAGTCGAGTTTGCGCACCTTGGGCACATTGTCGATGAGGTGCGTGAAGTCAAACGGCTGCAACGCGTGGGTCACGGCATTTTCTATCATGCCTATGGTACCACCGGTGTAGATGATGAGGATGCGCGGACGAGGTGTCATGACGGTATAGAAAGCGCTGGTTCTTACTTATTTTCTCTTGAACGACTTGTCGAAGAAGAGCAGATGGTAGTCGAGGGAGTTCACCCAGTAGTTCCAAGAGTGACGCCCCGGACGGATGTAGAAGTCGTGAGGAATCCTCGCAGCGAGCAACGCCTCGTGCAAGTTCACGTTCACGCGATAGAAGAAATCGTCATAGCCATCGTCGATGATAATGTCCTGCTGACCCGCCTTGAGGCGCGGCACGAGGTTAATCACCGCGTGGTCGGCCCAGCGCTTCTTGTTGGTGGCATACGGGCCCAGTTGCTTCTGGATGAGCCAGCGGTCGGGGAACTTGGTGATGTCCACGCCACCGCTCATCGAGCCACAAGCGCCATACAGGTCGGGGTGACGCCACGCAATCCACAAGGCACCATGTCCGCCCATGCTCAGGCCGGTGATGGCACGATTCTTGCGGTCGGCGAGGGTGCGATAGAGCGAATCCACGGCCTGGCGCAACTCGCTCGAAATGAACGTCTCGAACTGCATCTTGGGGTCGAGGGGCGAGTCGAAATACCAACTGTCCTGCCCATCGGGACACACGATGATGACACTGTGGGCAGTTGCCAGCGAGTCAAGGTTGGCTTTCCTACTCCAATCCTTGTAGCAACCGTCGGCGCCATGCAGCAGATAGAGCACGGGGAAACGCGCAGTGTCGCAAGCAAAATACTGCTCGGGCTTCACCACGAGGTTCGTGATGTCGCGACCCATTTTCTTACTATGCACCACAATGGTGTCGCCCTGCACGGGTTTCACGACCACGGCCTCGCCTTCAGGTGATGCCATGCCCTCGCCCGAGGTCGAGCCAGCGCAAGCAGCAGGAGCCAGACAAGTTACGGCGGCAAGAAACAAACCAAATGCCAATAATCTCGTTTTCATATTTTTTCGTTTAAAATTATACTCCACAGAATTATCGTTTTGCCTTGAAAAAATCGGTCATCAATTGGGCGCACTCTGCAGCGAGCACACCCCCTTCTACCACGGTTTTCTTGTGAAATGGCGCCTCGCAATGGGTGTGATAGCCCCGCTTTTCGTCGCTTGCGCCATAGACCACGCGTGCCAACTGGCTCCAGGCCAGCGCTCCAGCGCACATGAGGCACGGCTCCACGGTCACATACAGGGTGCAATCGGTCAGGTACTTGCCACCCAGAAAGTTGGCGGCTGCCGTGATGGCTTGCATCTCGGCGTGCGCCGTGACGTCGGTAAGCGTCTCGGTGAGGTTGTGCGCACGAGCAATAATGCGACCGCGGCACACCACCACAGCACCGATGGGCACCTCGTCGAGCGCCATCGCGCGACGCGCCTCGTCAAGCGCAACTTTCATATATCGTTCGTCGTCGGGAGTCATGGCACACGGCAGTTTTGTCACAGACACACTTTGGAGGCATGGTCGCCCACGAGCACAATATAGACACGGTTGCTGGGCAAACCGTCAATCACGTTGTCCACACCCGGACGCTGGTAGTAGAGCATCCCATACACGTCATAGATTTGGACCCACTTGTCGTGGTTGTCGCCCATGATGTGGATGGCACCGTCATGAACCACCACTTGGGGCACCTGGCCGCGGTCAAATATCTCCATCTCCTCGACGACGGCGGGAGCGGCGTGGATGGTGAGCGCAAACGACTCGATGGGAGACATCGTCATGGTGGTGGGACGCACGGTGTAGTCGATGGCGCGCTTGGGAGTGGGCACATAGTAGGTGCTCGCCGCAGTAACGGCCTCCACATCGCCCCAGTCGTTGTATATCTCATAGGCCAGATGGTTGCCACCCAACCCAATGCAGTTGTAGGCCTCATCATCGGTCAGTTCCACAGTGGGGCTTGACACCTCCCACGGCTCTTCGATGGTCCATAAGTCAAACAACTTGCCCTGGCCCCACAAGGGGTGGTCGGCAAACGCATGAGCCACAGCATCGTTGGGCACCAGCACATCGACGGCACGCAAGTCGTCGAACGCGCTCGCACTGACCACGGCAGGAGGCAACGGGGCGGCACAATACAACTCATAGAAATTGTAACACCCCTCAAAGGCTTGTTCATCAATGGTTTGCAACGAGGCCGGAAGCAACAAGGTGTGCAGTTGGGTACAGTCTTGGAACGCCCCTCGCCCAATGGTGGTGACACCTTGCGGCAATGCCACATCGGTCACTGCGGTGCCCGCCAGCATGAACGGGGGCACGATGGTCAGGTGCAAAGGCAAGGTCACATCGGTCAACAGGGCGGCATCGGCCATGGCACCCACGCCGATGCTGGTGACCGACGACGGCAACTGCAGGCACGTCACTGCGGAACTGGCAAAGGCGTCGTCGGCAATAGCCGTCACACGACAGGTCACACCGTCGTAATGCACCGTTTCGGGAACGACCACCACTCCCTCATAGGCGTTGTAGCCATCTACCCAATTGCTCACCACGGCCACTTCGCCCGGCGAGACGACCTCGTAGCGCAACCCGCCCGACTCAAACTCCTGAGGTTGGGCCATCAGCGCCACGACCACGCCCATTACTATGCTAACAATCCATCTCATTCTGGCAGATTATCATTCGCGATAATAGACACGTTTCACACGCGGTGCCACACTCGTAAGCACCTCATAGGGGATGGTGCCACGCGCCTCGCTCAGCGTCTCAATGGGCACATGGGTGCCAAAAATCTCCACACGGTCGCCCACCTTACACTGTGGCGCATCGGTCACGTCAATCATCACGGCGTCCATGCACACATTTCCCACCGTGGGACACAGCGTGTCGGCCACCCACATCGACGTCTTGCCATTGCCAAAGTGGCGGTCAAAGCCATCGGCATAGCCGATTGTCACCGTGGCGATGCGCGAGTCGCGGGTGAGCACGCCACAACGGCCATAGCCTATCGTGGTGCCAGCCGGCAGACGCTTGATAGAGATAATCACCGAGCGCAAAGCGGCCACGGGTTGCAAGGTCTCTTCGCCCTCCACGGTGCGAATGCCATAGAGGCCGATACCAATGCGCACCATGTCGTACTGATGCTCGGGGAAGCGCACGATGCCGCTCGTGTTGAGAATGTGGCGCAACAATTTGTGGGAGAATGCTGCTTGCAACTGCTCGCTCATGGCATCAAAGGCCGCAAACTGCTGACGGGTGAATTCGTCCTGCGACGGGTCGTCGGCCACGCACAAGTGCGAGAACACGCTCATGGGCTTCACCACGCGCTGCGAATTGAGCAACGCAATGAGTTCGGGCAACTGCTCGGCCACAAAGCCCAGGCGGTGCATGCCAGTGTCAAGTTTGATGTGCACGGGGAAATCGCGCACGCCATATTTCTCGCCCTCACGAATGAGGGTGTTGCACACCTCCAGGCTATACACCTCTGGCTCAAGGCGGAAGCGGAACATGGACTTATAGTTCACCACACTGGGATTGAGCACGATGATGGGCATCGTGATGCCCGCTTTGCGCAGTTCCACGCCCTCGTCCTGAACCGCCACAGCCAGATAGTCGGCACCGCGGTCCTGCAATGTCTTGGCCACCTCGTAACTGCCTGTGCCGTAGCCATCGGCCTTGACCATGGCCACCGTCTTGGTCTCGGGGCTAAGCAACGAGCAGAAGAACTTGTAGTTGTGGGCTAGCGCATTGAGGTCTATCTCCTCCACAGTCTGATGCTGCTTGGCCTCGAGCAAGTCGAGCACTTGGTCGAAATCAAACTCGGGGGCGCCTTTCACCAGGATGGTCTCGTCTTCAAAGTCGCCCTGAGCCATATTGGCGACGAATTGTGCCGTGGATTCAAAGAATTGCGCATCGAGGCCCTCAAAGAAATGCGAATGGGCCACCATGTCGGGGCCTATGCCATAGAGGCGCATCACATTCTTGCTCTTGAGCAACTCGCTCACGCGGATATACAACTCGATGCCGCTATACACATCGGGCGCAAGGTCGCTCAATATCACGGCATTGCGACGGCTGCCCATGCGGCGGCGCATGAAGTCGAGCGCCGGGGTGAGCGAGTTGTAGTCGCTCGTATACCCATCGGCAATGATGGTGCAGTTGTTCACGCCTTCTATCACATTGATGCGCGTCCCCACAGGGGTGAGGCGACTCATGCGGCGAGCGATGGTATCGCGGCGGATGCCCAGGTAGAGCAGCAACGACAAGCAGTTGATGGCGTTCTCCACGTCGCGGTCGCTGGTGAAGGGGATGGTCACAGTGCCTGCTGTGCCATCATAGGAGTAATGGATGGTCGTACCGAGTTCGCTGGTGGCAATCTCGTCGACGAGCACCTGACGGCGCACATCATCGCGCGACCAACTCATTTCTTGCACCACATCGGCGGCGAGTAGTGGAGCGATGGTGGCAGTGACCAGCAAATCGTCAGCCGGATAGACCACGCACTCGCAACTGTCAAGAATTTTCACCTTCTCGGCAGCCTTTTCCTGCATCGACGCAAATCCCTCGCTATGTTCCAAGCCTATGTTGGTAATGACGCCTATCGTGGGTCTAATCATCGCCTGCAAGCGCGCCATCTCGCCAGTAGTTGAGATGCCGGCCTCGATGATGGCCAGCGTGGTGGTGTCGTCAAGTTCCCACAGCGACAAGGGCACGCCGATTTGCGAGTTGTAACTGCGAGGCGAGCGCACGATGTGGTAATCGTCCTTGAGCAATTGGTAGAGCCACTCCTTGACGGTGGTCTTGCCGCGACTTCCCGTGATGCCTATCACTGGCAGGTGACGGAAGCGGCGGCGATGATGCGTGGCAAGGGTCTGCAACGCCTCGAGCGTGTCGTTCACCACGAGGAAGTTGGCATCGCGCATCGTCGTGGCATCAAATGCTTCGTCGCTCTCCACCACGAAGTTGCGCACGCCCTTTTCATAGAGCGCCTGCACATAGTGGTGACCATCGGCATTATGGGTGCGCAAGGCAAAAAACAGGGTCTCGCGTGCATAGGTGAGCGAACGAGAGTCGGTGAGCAGCAAACTCACCACGGCATCGGGATCGGCCAAGCGACCCGTGTCGGCACCCACCACAGTGGCTATTTCGTAGATTGCATATTTCATGACAATATGTTTTTCTAATCTTCTAAGAGGTTTTTAACTTCGGGATTGTTCACGAGATAGGGATACTCATGCACGAGATTGCGCAGCACGGCGGCCGTGTCGGCGGCAAAGCGTGCCACCACATCGCGATTGGCGCTCATGGGGCGATGCTGCAACCGCTTGCTCACGCGTTCGCAACGCGACACCGCCTGGGCGCCCTTGTCGTCGAAATAGGTGGCTTGAAAAGTCTGCCAAATGTACTCCACGGCCACCTCGGTGGGATGAATCATGTCGGCAGCATAGAAGCGATAGTCGCGCAAATCGTCCACCATGATTTCATAGGCCGGGAAATAGACGCACGCCTCGCGATGACGCGACACCACCTCGTTCACCGCCACACGCAGCGAGGCTTTACTCAGTGAGTTCACATCGAGGCCATCGGCGAGATGACGGATGGGGCTCACCGTGAAGATGATGCGCAACTTGGGGTTGTAGTCGAGCAGTCGGCCCACCATGCCGTCGAGCGCGGTGGTCATCGTGGCTACCGACGTCATGGAGCGCTCAAACTCATGCTGGGGCACCTTGTGGCAATTGTTCACCACCTCGCCGGTGCTGTGCAGGCGATACACCACCGCCGTGCCCAGCGTCACCACCAGCACATCGCAAGCGCGAAGGGTCTCATGCGCCAAGGCGATGCGGCTGTTCATGTGGTCGAGGGTGGCCTGTTTGTCGGCAAGCGAAAACCGCGAATGAAACAGAAAACTGTTCCACACGCCACTGTGCTGGAACAAGTCCATACCTGCCACCGGCGTGCCAGCCACGAGGCGTTCCACGCTGGCTGCTATGCTCAGCGGATTGTAGATGGTCCCCATGGGGTTGACCAGGGCACGCATCATGGCACCACGCATCTTCTGGCCTATGTTGTCGCTAAAACACGACCCCACAAGCATCACGCTATGCTCATGGCGCAAGAAGCCTGGCTGCTCGGCAGTCTTGATGGTAGTGCGAAATTCCATATCTTTGTGAATGTTTTTTTGTTTGGTGGTGCAAAGTTAGTAATTATTGCCGAATGTGCCACACGGCAAGCATAAATATGTTCGCGCGCACGCACACAATGAGCGAGGGCCGCCGCCCATCATGGGTGACAGCCCTCGCAATTGTGAGTGTCGTTATGCGAGCCCGCACAGGGGGCTCACACAGCATGTGTTATTCCTCCAAGCCTGCGATGATGTTCACGATTTGCGAAATGTCAACGGCGCTAATTTGGCCATCTCCATTCACATCGGCGCGACCATCATAATTCTCAGCCTGATCAAGACCTGCGAGAATGTTGACAATGATAGCCAAGTCAACCGAACTCACCGTACCGTCATTATTCACATCGCCACGCAGAGCCTTGCGCGTCACGGTGAGGGTGAGGCCCTCGAGGTCGAGGTTGAACTTCCACTCGCCCTTGCCAATCTTGTAAGCGCGAGTCGTTCCATCAGCACCCAGCGGCATGGCTTGATTCAGCACCACATCGCAGTCGCCTTCGCCTTCCTCAGCGCCGAAGCGGTAGGGAGCAATCTCTTCCCAAGCGGCACCCCAAGCCTCTTCATCGGTCGACTCGGGCTGAGTGCTGGCCAACTTCTTCGTGAAACTGAAGTAACTGTAACCCTCGTTCTCACCAGCGGTGGTCACGTCAAGGGTATAGGTCTTTCCGTCTTCGGTTGCCATTTCAGCACCCACATACGGGAACCAGCCACCATTGTCGTTCACCTCGCCGAGCACATACACATCGGCAAACACAGGCTCCACTTCGCCCGAGATGACGAGCGTCATGTCGGTCAGGTTCACTGTCAGCGTGTACTCGCCAGCAGGAATCTTGTAAGCCTGGTAGCCCTCGGTGGTCAGTGCCAACGGGGTGTTCAGGGTCTCGGAAGTCACAAGGAAGTCGCCTTCGCTCACTGCGCCG
>CACWKM010000040.1:3696-16558 GCA_902761475.1 uncultured Bacteroidales bacterium | reverse complement strand
TAAGGAGGCGAATGAAACCGCCTATTGGTTGAGGTTAGTGTGTAAAACAGGCCACATCAACCAAGAACAGTTTGAGTCAATCTATAGCGATTGCCAGAAGATGATAGGATTATTGACAAAGATTATCTTGAGCAAACAAAAAGAAACATCATAGAAAGTACCCCGTACTTTTGTACTTTTGTACTCCCGTACTTTTGTACTCCCGTACTTCTGTACTTTTGTACTCCCGTACTCCCGTACTTCTGTACTTCTGTACTTCGTACTCCAGTACCCCGTACTTCTTAATATATTAACACCATGTTTTCAGGGATAGTAGAAGAGGCCGCGCGCGTCGTGGCGCTTGTGAAAGATGGCGGAAACCTGCACATCACGTTGAGTTGCTCGTTTGCTGCCGAATTGAAAATCGACCAGAGTGTGGCTCACAACGGCGTGTGCCTCACTGTAGTGAACCTGCCTGGTGACGGCACCTACACGGTGACGGCCATTCAGGAGACCCTCGACCGTAGCAACTTGGGTTTGCTCGCCGTGGGCGACGAGGTGAACGTGGAGCGCAGCATGCTCATGAACGGTCGCCTCGACGGACACATCGTGCAAGGCCATGTGGACCAAACGGCCACTTGCATCGCCGTGCGCGAGGTCGATGGCTCGCGCTATTACACATTCCACTACGAGGTGGCTCCCGCCATGGCTCGCAAGGGATATGTCACTGTGGAGAAGGGTAGTGTGACGGTGAATGGCACCAGCCTCACCGTGTGCAACTCACAACGCGATAGTTTCGAGGTAGCCATCATTCCATACACCTATGAACTCACCAACTTCCACAACATCGTGCCTGGCACGGTGGTGAACTTGGAGTTTGACATCATAGGCAAATACTTGGCTCGCCTGATGGAGTTTAGCGCCGAGTGAGATAAATGCCGATGGTGCGATGAAGACGATAGGCCTCATTAGCGACACCCATGCGTGGTGGGACGACCGCTATGCCGAGCATTTTGCGCAGTGCGACGAGATATGGCACGCTGGCGACATCGGCAACGAGGAGGTGCTCGACCGCCTCATGGACGTGGCGCCTGTGGTGCGCGCGGTGTATGGCAATGTGGACGGAGGGGCGCTGCGGCGCAGGCTCAAAGAACTGGAAATCTTTGAGGTGGAAGGCGTGAAAGTCTTGCTCACCCACATTGGGGGCTATCCCGGCAAATATGCTCCGGGCATGCGCTCGCTCTTGCAACTTCATCGCCCCAAACTCATGGTGTGCGGCCACAGCCACATCCTCAAGGTCATTCCCGACCGCTCGCTAGGCTTGCTCGTCGTCAATCCCGGTGCGGCTGGCAAGCAGGGATGGCAGGTGGTGCGCACGCTTGTCACCCTCACGCTCGACAACGGCAACATCACCCATGCGCAAGTCATAGAGTTAGCAAAGTAACAACCAATCATCACCACCATGCGACACATCTCATTGATAGCCCTGTTGCTGCTCGTGCTCACGAGTTGTCACAGCAACGAAAAGAATTATAAAATGGCCTATGACAAGGCTGTTGAACGTCGTTCCACGAGCATCGATGCCGAGACCGAAGCGCGCATCGCCGCCGAGCGCAAGCGCAATGCCCAGGTCATCTATGGCGACACCGTGGTGGTGGTGCGCATGCACACCACCGTTGTGGCCGACACCATCGAGCGGCCGCCGCATCGCTACAATGTGGTGGTGGGCGTGTTTAAGCAAGAATTCAACGCTAAGTCCTACCGCGACCGTTTCCGCAAGGAGGCAGGCTATCCCAGTTATGTGCTCAAGGGTGTGGATGCCGCCGGCACCAAGTTTCACGTCGTCATCAAGGGCTTTGACGAGAAAGATGTCGCCTCGGCGTTCATCAGCACCATCCACGACCACGTGAAGATACGACTCCTCGAGCGTGAGCCCTGGATTCTCGAGGCACCATAACCCCAGTTTTTTATTTATTGCGCAGGAGCAGGAGCGGCCCCATGGAGTAGAGTTCGATGGGTTGCTCGCGTGTGACGTCGCCGTTGAGCATGGCGGTGGTGAGGCGGTCGATGATGTTCTCGTCGAGGGTGCGCTTCACCGGGCGTGCGCCATACTCCGGTTGGTAGGCCATGAGGGCAAGGCGTTTCACCGCATCCTCGCTCGCGCTGAACGTGATGCCCTGTTTGGCCAGACGCTTGATGAGTTTGCCCAACTGCAAGCGCAAGATGGCATCGATGTTGTCGCGCGTGAGCGTGTTGAAGATGATGATGTCGTCGATGCGGTTGACGAACTCCGGCAGCATGCGGCGGCGCAGTTTGGCGATGATGTCCTTGCGCAGTTGCTCCATGCTTTCGGGCGTGGCATCGGCACGTAGTTGTGCTTCGGTGATTTCGCTCGCCCCGAAATTGCTCGTCATGATGATGATGGTGTTCTTGAAATTCACCACCCG
Organism: uncultured Bacteroidales bacterium; assembly: GCA_902761475.1. Taxonomy (GTDB): domain Bacteria; phylum Bacteroidota; class Bacteroidia; order Bacteroidales; family Muribaculaceae; genus Sodaliphilus. Next base: position 14,132 of record CACWKM010000040.1, on the reverse strand, counting down.
TCCTTGTCCGTCGGTCATGCGTCCGTCGTCGAGCACTTGGAGCAGCGTCTCGAGTACGCGTGGATGCGCCTTCTCGATTTCGTCGAGCAGCACCACGCTGTAGGGCTTGTGTCGCACGGCCTCGGTGAGTTGTCCGCCATCGTCATATCCTATGTAGCCCGGAGGCGCTCCAAACAAGCGTGCCACCGAGTGGTCTTGCTGGTATTCGCTCATGTCGATGCGCACTATCATGTCGCGGCTGTCGAACAGATACTCGGCCAGTGTCTTTGCCATCTCGGTCTTTCCCACGCCAGTGGTGCCCAAGAACAAGAACGACCCGATGGGGCGTCGCTCGTCGTTGAGGCCCATTCGTCCACGCCTGATGACCTCGGCCACCGCCTTCACGGCGAAGTCTTGCCCGATGACCGACTGCTTGAGGATGGACTCCAGTTGGCGCAGTTTCTCGGTCTCGTCGCTGTTGATGCGTGTCACAGGAATGCCTGTGCGTGTGGTGATGACCTGCATGATGTCGTCCTCGTTGAGCGAGGTGCGCAGCAAGGAGTTGGTGTCGCTGTCCATGGCCGCTGTCGCCTGGGCGATGTGTGTTTCCAGCGTCTCGATGTTTCTCCTTATCGCCACGGCGTCGTTATAGCGGTTTTGCTGCTCGGCTTGTTGCTGCATGACGAGCAGTTGCTCCAGTTGGTCTTTGTCGGCTTGCAGCGACTCCAGTTGTGAGCGCTCGTTTTCCCACTTGGCGTTGAGCAGGTTCTCTTGCTCGTGCAGATTGTCGATTTCGGCATTGAGCGCGCTCAGGTCGTTCTCGCTGCGTCCGTCTTGCAGCATGGCTTGCCGCTCAATCTCTTTCACGCGAATGTCTTGCCGCAGTTTGTCGAGTTGCGCGGGGCAGGTGGCGATGGCCATCTGCATCTTGCTCGCCGCCTCGTCGACGATGTCGATGGCCTTGTCGGGCAGGTAGCGGTCGGTGATGTAGCGGTGCGAGAGGTTCACGGCGGCCACGATGGCCTCGTCGAGGATTTTGATGCGGTGGTGTTTCTCGAGTCCGGGTTTCACTCCTCGCAGGATGGCGATGCACGACTCGAGGTCGGGCTCTTCGACATTCATGCGCTCAAATCTCCGCTCAAAGGCGCTGTCGTTTTCTATGAACTTGCTGTATTCGTCGGGCGTGGTGGCTCCTATCACCTTGATTTGTCCGCGCGCCATTTCGGGCTTTAGGATGTTGGCGGCGTCCATGTTGCCGGTGCTGCGTGCCCCTATGAGTTGGTGCATCTCGTCGACAAACAGCACGATGTCGGGGTTGCTCTTGGCTTCTTGAATGACCTTTTTGAGCCGCTCCTCAAATTCTCCCTGTGCGCTTGCTCCAGCCACGAGCGACGAAATCTTGAGGTCGTAGATGCGCATGGCCTTGAGGCTTTGCGGCACCTCGCCAGCCACCACGCGCATGGCGAGCCCTTCGACAATCGCCGTCTTTCCGGTGCCTGGCTGTCCCACCAGCGCCACATTGCTCTTGGTCTTGCGCGAGAGGATTTGCATGATGCGCTTAATCTCGGCATCGCGGCCTATCACGGGCTCGAGTTTGCCTTGCGCCGCCAGTTCGGTGAGGTTGACGGCATATTTCTCGAGCGAAGGCACGGCGGGCGCATTGCCTGTGGCGGCACCTGGCTCGGGCATGGCACGATAGTCGAGAATGGCCTGTTGCAGCCGCTCCGTGGTCATGCCATGTTGCGCCATGATGGGGCGCACGCGGTTGTTCACCTCGGCCATTGCCCAAAAGATGTGCTCGGGCGACACCAGCGACGAGTCGGTGCGACTCGTCAGCGTGTCGGCATGGTCGAGCACGGCGACGAGTTCGCTCGACAGGTTGTGCTGACTGGCGCCGTATTGGGCGACGGGCTCGCTGGCCATGAGCCAAGCCACATCCCTCTTGAACGCCTCGCGGTCGATGTGCAGGTGGTTGAGCAGATATTGCACCATGTCGGCAGCCTCGGTGAGCAGCGTCACCATCATGATTGGCGGGGTGATGTCGGCATGGCCGCCGTTTTGTGCCGCATGGAAGGCCGCCGTGATACATTCGCGGCCCTTGGTAGAAAAGTGGTTAAAATTGACCATAGGCGAGGGGGGAGAGCGTGAGAGTTATGCGCATAATTGCAAGAAAAAGAGGAAAATGGCCAGATAGATGAGCCATGAGCAGCATCCGCCTCCACTATTGCTGCTGTTGCTACTCTGGCTTTGGCCGTAGTTGCGCGCCCTGCGTCTGCCCGTGCCGTTGGTGGTGGCGCGGGGGCGATGTGGGGGCATGGGCGGTTGTTGCGGGGCGCTGGTGCCGCTCTCGCGAAATTCGCCAGTTTCGGGGTCAAAGATGTAGTCGGTCATTCTAGTGTGAGGTTATCGTAGTTGTTGTCGGGCAACAGCGGGATATAGTCGTCGCCCGTGTCAAGTTGTTGGCTGCTGCCACACACGGCACAGCCTTGCTCGCGCTCGATGTGGGCGCCATACCACCTCAAGATGGTGGGTTGCGCTCCGGCGCCGGGCATTGCGTGCCAGTTGGCGTAGCGGCGCTCGCGGCGGTTGGCCCACATGTAATAGTCATAGACCAGTTCCTGTTCTAGCGAGGCGATGCCGCTGTTGCTGCCTCGTGCGAGTTCCACCAATGCGAGTTTGACCATGAGGTTGCACATGGGCTCGATGTCGCTCGATAGTCCCACCTGCACCATGGCGTCGGCCTCTTGTGCGCTGGCATAGGCTGGAATGGCTCCGCTGCGGCGCGCGCTGGCCACCGAGGTGATTTCCTCCAACGCGCCAAAACTCTGGTTGCCCACCAGGCAGCAGTAGCACGGTCCCCCCGGCTGGTAGCGGAACACGTCGCCGCCCTCGGCCCGCGTGATAGCGCGCCCGAAGATGCCCACGCGCCCCTGGCGAATGAGCGCCTGCTGGATGTTGAAGCGGCTGGTGTTGTTGTCGGTGGCCACGATGACCACCTGCGAGTCGCGCACAGCCTGTTCCAACGTGTCCAGATGCTCGTTCACGTCGATGGGATAGCGTTCAACGACGGCATAGGGGTTCTTGCCCCAAATGGCGTCGGCGATGGCGTCGGTCTTGAGGCGGCCCAGTTCGGCGGCCGTGCAGGTGTGGCGCGCCAAGTTGTGCAACTCCACGCGGTCAAAATCCATGAGTTTGAAGCGTCCCACACCGGCTTTGGCCAGTTCGATGGCGATTTGCGACCCGAAACTGCCCAGTCCCACGATGGTGACCGTGGTGGGCGCCAGGATGTCGCGCTCCAAGATGCCCTTTGCGCGGGAGTAGAGTTCGTCGCGCGACGGAATGAAGTTCACGTTGTCGATGATGTTTCCTTGAGCGTCGTTCACCTCGATGGTAAGCGTGTCGGCGTTGGGCATGTCCACCGTCACGCTATAGGTCGCGTCGGTGGGAGTGGAGTGGGGGGCAACCCCGCTGCGCAGGAAGGCCGCCATGCTCACTTTGCCGTGTGCATGGCGAGTGGGGTGCGTGTGCAGGTGCACGACCTGCTCGCCTTCCCACTCGTAGGCCACTCCGTTCAGCCGAGTTGCCCCCGATTCAAAAAAATCCACCAGTTCTTGCTTGTCGAGATAGACCAGCGGCAGTTCGGCGGCAAATCCCTGGTCGGTCATCTCGGTCACCACGTTGCCTGTGGGGCCCGGGTCGGTGCCGCGGGGAACTTGGCGAAACTCGCCAGTGGAGGGGTCGAACTGCAAGTCCTTCATAGATGTGCCGGCGCTCTGCTTGGGCACTTCGTTCAAGATGGTTTGTGCGTCTTGTGCCATAGTAGTAATGAGTTACAAAAGGTTGATAAATAATTGTGAGTTTGGTTAATGTTTTTGTTATGCTTGATGGGTGAGCCAAGTGTCGAGCGGCTTGCCTGTTTGCAGGTGTGCCTCATAGGCTTCGAGCCACAGGCGGCACTTGACGTAGATTTTGTAGAGCGACACGTTGGGTGTCCACGATTCATAGCCGTAGTGGCAAATGCGTGTCCATCCGTGCTCGCTGGTGAGCGTGTGCATGTTGGCGCTGCAATCGTCCATGAAGTCGCCGTAGTAGGTGCGCAACATCTTCCTCACAAACACCTTGGGCACGCTGTTGGGAAACTGGTCCAGTTCGATGTGTAGCGTATAGACGTTGTGCGCGTTGGTGCGTGCTGCCATGAGCAAGCAGGGCTTGCCTTCGTAGGTTTGGAACATGTAGGACGAGGGCGGCAGGCCCATGCGCATGAACACGTTCAGTTCGGCATTTTTTCGTTCGGGGGTCATTGACATAGTTGGGTAAGAATTAGATTATTTCGTAATGAGTTGTTTATAATATCGGCCGAATGCGTCGGCAATGTCGTCGTCGTTGCGGCAGTCCCATGCCACGTCGTCGCTGGGCACATGGGTGGCTTGTGGCCACGGCTCTCCGGCGGGCACGGTGGCGATGGTGGGCGGCAGTTGCGGAAATCCCTGCGGGAAATAGATGTGCTCGCGTTGCATCACTCTGTCCACGAGCAGGTGCACGTGGCCGTCGTCGTCGAGTTGCGGCAAGCACTCGCGCACGCCGATTTGTCGCGAGATGTTGTCGATGATAGCCTTGAGTTGCGCGTTGTTCTTGTGGTCCTTGAGCCAGTAGTGCGGAGCATAGACGGCGCTCTGCATGGCGGTTTGCGCGGTTTTGAGCGTGCCGTGACGCGCCTGAGTGGTGCGAGGATGCACCAGCAGGTGGCTCAACTCGCGGTCGATGGTGGCGCGAAGCGGACTCTCTCCCTCGCGCACATACCACGATGCCGACACATAGTCGTAGCGCGTGTCCTCGGTGAAGTTGAATGCGGCGAGGGTGCTTGAGCGCTCGTCGCAGTTGCCAATGCACAGCAAGAAGCGGTACAAATGTCCGTGAGCGATGCTGCGCACCATCGTGTCGGCATCGTGTCCACTGGGATGAGCCAAGCCCAGGCGGTGGTGCGAATGCCACTCGCCGATGTGTTGCAAGCCATAGCGTTCCACCAATTCTCCGCCCACCTGCACCAAGTAGTTGCGGTCTTGATTGAAAAACGCCACTTGGTGGTTGGCGCGCGGGCCTGGTCCTATGGCATAGACCACGACGGGGTCGCCGCTCGCCGTCCAGTAGCCAAACAACTGTCCGCCGGTCTCAATGTCGGGGTAGTCGAGTATGCATCGCGACACGTAATCGAGTTCGCCGCGGTAGATGATGGCGCGGTCGCTGGGGCGCTGGACAGCCGGCGCAGGAGCAGGCGTGGGTTGAGGCTGCAGTGCAACGGGCTGGCGCACCACGGCGGTCTTGTCCATGGGCGCGTAGCCACGGCGCAACACTGCCCACTTGCTGGGGGCAGTCTTTTTTATGATGATGGTGATTTTGTCGCCTTTCATTGTTGACCAGTTTGTAATGTGTTGTTTAAGGATTGTTGGGACCTTTGAAGGTATGCTATGCAAATAGTGTGCCAAAAAGTGATTTTGAAACGCAAGAAAAAAATTATATCTTTGCACATTACAAATTTACAAAAAAAGGCAACTATGGACAACAACAATCCGTTTAAAAATGTTCCTGGCGGTAGCGGAATGCCGCAATCGCCGTCTCAGCCCGCGATGGGTGCTCCCACCGCGCCGCAACTGTTTGAACAAGGTGAGCGCATGATGGAGCAAGGCAATACAGCCGAGGCTCTGCGTTGTTATCAGCAGGCCGCCGAGCAAGGGCATGTGGACTCGGTGTTCCGTCTGGGTCAAATCTTTGAGTTTGGCATGGCTGGCGCTCCCGATGTTGCCACTGCCCGTCAACTCTATGAAATGGCGGCAAACGCCGGTCACCCATTGGCGGCACAGCGTCTGCAAGAGATCGCGTCTCAACCGCAACCTCAACAGCAATATCCGCCCCAGTCCCAACCTCAGCCGCAACCTCAACCGCAGTATCAACCTCAGCCTCAGCCTCAACCCCAACCGCAGTATCAACCTCAGCCGCAGTATCCGCAGCAACCGCAATATGCTCAACCGGCGCCGGCTGGCGGTGGCGGCAAGTCGAAGGCCATTGTCCCCATTATCTTGGCGGTGGCTTTGCTGGCTGGCGGTGGCGGTTACCTCGCTTCGCGCTATCTGAACAAGAGCGACGCGAAAGCCGAGCCCACGCTCACAAGCGAAACGCCGGCAACCAATGGCGCTGCGACAACCTCGCCGATTGAGGAAGTGAAGATTGAGGCCGACCCAGCCGAGCCCGAGAAGGTGGAGCAGGCCGAGTCAGAGCAGGCCGAGCCGGAGAAGGTGGAGCAGGCCGCAGAACAATCTCAGATGGGCGAGGCATTCGTCATTCCTTATTATGGCGGTGGCCGTGGCCCCGAAGAAATCCTTGCCGAGGCAGCCGTCAATGGCAACTTCGGTGGCGCCTATCGCGGCATGAAGGCCAGTCGTCTCAAGGGACTTGGCGCCAAACGCACGAGCGAGAACACGCTTCAGGTAGATGCCGGCCAGGGCTATAAGATTCTCTATGTGTTTGACGGCCCGGTGGGCGATGCCGCCAATCCGTCGAGCAAGGCGACGATTACGGGCGTGGCTATCAATGTGGCCACCAAGATGCTCGAAGAGCGTTGCGACGGCTTTGAGAGCGAAATCAAGAGCGCTGGAGCCACGGCAACGGCTGTGCCACACCTCTATCGCCTGAGCGATGGCAACTATGCCTCGGCAGGATATGTGACCAAGAGTGGCCGATTCTGGGTATATTATTACTACCCCAATTCGCCCACGCGCAACGAGGCTGCTCCGCGTCGATAATCACCTGGTTATCGGGTAGGAGTACATGCCGTCACGGGGACATGCCGTGAACAGGGCGGTGAAGCCCGTTTAGCAGCGTCGTGCTGTCGCGGACGTGTCGTGGCATGTCCGTGATAACACCCTCAGTGACAGCGCGTTTTGCGAGCCCCATCGGGGCGATGGAATTTAGGCAGGGGTGGAGTGAGGCGCAGCCGAACGCAACCCCTGTGACAATCGTCATCCCTAATCGCCAAGCCCCCGTGGGGGCGGCAGAAACACTCGTCTGTCGCCCCCACGGGGGCTAATCATTTTATTTATTACATCGTGAACAGGGGTTCCGCTACGCTCCACCCCTGCCTAAAATCTGCCAGCCCTAACGGGCTTTTCGTTGCACCCAGCCTTTTCGCAGCGTCATGCGGTTTCGGACATGCCACGGAAACTTTTTAAAAACAACGAATTTCGCGGATTAAACGGATTGGCTTGCCTGTCCTTGAATTCGTAAAATCCGTGTAATTCGTTGTTTTAATTCATCATTCCTAATTCCTAATTCCTCATTGAATTAGAGGCCTGCGAGGTGGTTCACAATCATCGAGATGTCGGTTGCCGTGGTCTCGCCGTCCCCGTTCACGTCGGTGCGGCCGTCGTAGGTCGAGGCGGGTTCGAGGCCGGCAAGCACGTTGATAATGCAAGCGATGTCGGTGGCAGTCACTTGTCCGTCGCCGTTCACGTCGCAGGGCTCGGTGACCACTGGCGGCTCTTCGGGATCGACGTAGTCCTCGGCGTTGTCATCGATGTAGAGGAAATCTTTCCACACGTCTTGTGCCTTGTAGCGCGGCAGTGCGCCTTTCACCACATGGAGGTCGCAACTCGCCTTGGGCACGCCCTCAAACACGTTGGCATTGATGAATACCGGGCGCTCCCTGAGTGCCACCAAGTCGATGATGTTGCGGCATCCCTTAAACGCGTTGTCGCCGATGTCGTTTATCGAACTGCCGAGGATGGCAAGTTTCAGCCCCGTGCACCCCATGAACGCATCGGCGCCAAGGGTGGTGACCGAGTTGCCCAGCACCAATTTCTCGACCGTGGTCTTCGAGTCGTTGAACGTGGCGATGTTTGCCGCCACATTGCTGTCGATTTTCAGCGACTTGATGCTTGTGCACCCAGCGAAGGCGTTGCTGCCGAGCGAGGTCAGCGAATTGCCAATGGTGACCTCTTTCAAGCCGGTGCAATCGGCAAAGGCATTATCGACAAGCGTAGTGACCGACTTGCCCAGCACCAATTTCTCAAGTGCGGTCTTGGACTCATTAAACATCGCTATTTTCGCGAAAGCATCGCTGTCGATGTTCAAGGTCTTGATGTGGTCGCAGCCGAAAAACGGCTGTTCGCCATAGGATACCGAACTCGGGATGGTAACGCTCGTCAGTCCGGTGCAGTTCTCGAAGGCTTTCCAGTAAATACTTGCCACCGTAGAAGGGATGACAAGTTCGGTTAAACTGGTACAACCTGAGAAGGACGAGCCATTGATATATTTGAGTCGTTTGCCAAAGTTGATTGTTTTCAAACTGCTACAGCCCATGAAAGTGCTGCTATAGAGCGTCTCAAGCCCATCGCCGATGGTGGCTTCGGTCAAAGTAGTACAATCCCTGAAGATGCCCGTCTCAATGGTGGTGACAGAGTTGGGGATGACTACTTTGGTCAAGGATGAGCAGTTTCGGAAACAGCCCTCCTTGATAGTCGTGAGTGAATTGCCAAGGGTGAGTTTTGTCATCCCTGAGCAATTAGAGAAAGCATATGAATAGATTTCAGTGACGGAGTTGGGGATGTTCACCTCGGCTAAAGACGTGCAACCAGAGAAGGCATAACTATAGATCGTTTTGAGCGAATTTGGAAATAAAACGCTTTTCAAGTTTGTGCAACCCTTAAAGCATTCAGAATAAATTTCATTGAGTGAATTAGGCAGGACGAGTTCGGTCAAGCCAGTGCATCCACAGAAGGCATCAGATGCAATCGTTTTGATAGAGTTGGGAAACGAGATGGCTGTCAACTGTGTGCGGTCGTAAAAACAGTTTCCAGCAATAGACACGGTGCCCTCATTGATCGTGATGCGAGTGCCCTCGGGCATCTCGCCCTTGTAAACATAGGCCACTGGTCCGGCATAGACGAGTCCGTCGGGTTGATTGTCAAGCCATGCCGTGCCACTGAATGTGTTTGGACCAAGATTGAGCACCGAGTTGGGCATCGTGATGGAGGCCAAATTTGTGCAGTTCTGGAAGGCGCTATAGCCTATCCCGACGACGGAGTTGGGGATAACAATCTCGGTCAAACTGGTGCACTTATAGAACGCCGAAGAATAGATATGCTCAAGTGACGAGCCAAGGGAGACCGCCACTAAACTCGTACAGTTGCTGAATGCTAAACTATGTATTATCTTGACGGAGTTGGGGATGATGATAGAAGCCAAACCGCTGGAGACAAAAGAGCTTTGGCCGATATCGACGATGGAGTTGGGGAGAACAACCGAAGTGATGTTTTTGTTCCGCCATTGCTCACCGTCGAAGGGATGGTCACAGTTCCGCTCAGGGATGTGTAACGTGGATTCTTCGCCTGCTGATAAGTGACTGTCACACTTGTGCCGTCACTGTTGTAGTTGTAGCACAATCCTCCGACCATGAAGTCGTAGGCGGCCGCGGGCACTATCGCAGCCGCGATAGCGACGAGAAGAAATAGTAATCGTGTTTTCATAATCTTATCGCAATGAAATAAATTTTTGTAAAGGTACGATTATTATATCTTTTCTCGCCGATTTTAACAACCGTTAACACAGGGTGGCGCAGTCTCGTGTAGGGACATGCCGTGGCATGTCCGCGATAACGCTATCATTGCCAGGGCGGGGAGATGCAATGAGGGCTGGCGTCGTGCGATGCCAGCCCTCATGATGATGTGGGGATGTAGTGATGCAGGGATTAGAGGCCTGCGAGATGGTTCACTATCATTGAGATGTCGGTTGCCGTGGTGTTGCCGTCCTTGTTCACGTCGGTGCGGCCATTGTACTTCGAAGCGGGCTCGAGGCCAGCCAGCACATTGACGATGCATGCGATGTCGGTGGCAGTCACTTGTCCGTCGCCGTTCACGTCGAAGTTGTAGCCAGCGGGTTGTCCCTTGGTCGTCCACTCACCGGCGCCAATCTTGAATGCGGTGCTGGTGCCGTCCAGACCCAGCGGCATGGCTTGATTCTCCACCACGGGATAGTCTTCCACGCCCTCTGCGCCGAAGCGGTAGTCGGCAATCGAAGCCCAAGCCTCTTCCCAAGGACCAGGATTGGTCTCGTCGTACTCAACCTCGGCGGGATAGAGTTTCTTGGTGAAACTGAAGTAACTGAAACCGCCACTTGCGCCATCGGTGGTCACGGCGGCGGTGTAGTTCTTACCGTCGTCGGTCGACATCTGGAAACCCTGATAGGGGAACCAGCCGTTGCCGTTCACCTCGCCCATGATGTAGATGGGGTCGAAAGTGGGTTGCGGGCCGGGAGTGTCGCCCTTCTTGGTCACGGTGAGCGTGCGGTTGTTCATGTTGAGGGTGAACGTCCACTCACCGGCGCCAATCTTGAATGCGGTGCTGGTGCCGTCCAGACCCAGCGGCATGGCTTGATTCTCCACCACGGGATAGTCTTCCACGCCCTCT
>CACWKM010000040.1:0-3675 GCA_902761475.1 uncultured Bacteroidales bacterium | reverse complement strand
AGCCCAAGCCTCTTCCCAAGGACCAGGATTGGTCTCGTCGTACTCAATGGGGCTGGGGTAGAGTTTCTTGGTGAAACTGAAGTAGTTGAATCCATTGCTTGAGCCATCGGTGGTAGCATCGAGCGTGTAGATGTTGTTGCCCTTGCCCACCATCTTCTCACCCACGTTGGGGAACCAGCCGTTACCGTTCACCTCGCCCATGACGAAGTAGTCGTCGCCCGGTTGCGGGGTGGGGGTGTCGCCCTGTTGCGTCACGGTGAATGTGCGTGCTGCCAAGTCGAGGGTGAACGTCCAGTTGCCAGCGCCAATCTTGTAGGCGCGTGCGGTACCTTCAGCACCCAGTGGCATGGCTTGGCCAACGACGACATCGCAGTCGCCCTCGCCCTCTTCGGCACCGAAGCGGTAAGGCAGAATCTCATCCCAAGCAGCGTTCCAAACCTCGGTGCCGGGTTCGGCAGTGCCGCTTGCGAGTTTTTTGGTGAAACTGAAGTAATTGTTTTCTCCACTGGTGGTCACGTTGGCGGTGTAGGTGGTGCCGCTACCGTTCATGGGCAGGCCCTGATAGGGGGACCATCCGTTGCCATTCACCTCGCCCAGGATATATACTGACGAAGAGACAGGCACTGGACCGTCGCCGCGTGTGATGACCACGGTTTTAGCGTTCAGGTTGAGCGTGATGGAATAGGTGCCGGCAGGAATGCGGAAGGCCACATTCGGGTCGGTGCCATTGAGCGTGATGGTGTTGCCCAGTTGCTCCTCGGTCACCCAGAAGTTGGTGCCAGGATCGGCGGGAGCAAACAGACGGTTGGCGTTGCAGGTTGCCCAGTCGTCGGCAGTAGCACCCAACTTGGTGGTCAAGCCGAAGTAGTTCACCATTTCGCCATTCTCGTCGTGACGTCCGTCGAAACTCACCGTGCCCTTGTAGATGTTGTTGTCGGTAGAACCCAGTGCTACGCCATCGTTGGGAGCCCAGTTCTTGCCGGTGGTCTCGCCCAGCACATAGATGCTGCTGGTGGGTTCGGGGTCAGGACCAGGACCGGGATCTTCGCCGTGTCCGGTGACGATGAGTGTGCGTGCGCTCTTGTTGATGGTGAACTTATACTCGCCCTTGGCAATCTTGAAGGCCGTGCTGGTGCCTTGCTCGCCCAGGGTGATGCGCTGTCCCATCATGGAACTGGTGATGGGGTAGTCTTTGTCGCTGTTGGCGCCAAAGCGGTAGAAGTCGATGCTTGCCCAAGCGTCTTCGCCCGCACTCGTAGCGAGTTTGTGCGTGAAACTGAAGTAACTGTAGCCGTCGTTCTCTCCCTCGGTGGTGACATCGATGGTGTAGGTGTTGTTATCGGTGGTGGTCATCTTGGCGCCCACGTTGGGAGCCCAGGTGTTGCCGTTCACCTCACCCATCACATAGATGTCCTTGGTCTCGTCCTCGACAGGCGTGTCGCCGCCGTTGCGCGAGGCGTTTTGCCAGTTGAGGCCATTGGAGACGTAGAACTTGTAGTTTGTTCCGCTCTGCACGAGTTGGAATCCGCTAGGGGTGCCGTTGTTGGTGGCGCCGCCCAGTTGCACATACACCTTGCCCTTGGTGCCTTGCGTCTCGATGATGTAGCCGCCGTTGCTTTCCTGTTGGGTGGTGATGGGGCTCTGGTTGTGCACGCCAGCGGCGCGACGACCCTTAATCATGTTGGTGATGGCAGCCTTGTTGCTCTGGTAGTGCGGGTAGTAGATACACGGTGTGCCAGGCAAAGCCAGGATGGCAGCGTTAGCGGCCACGAGGTTGCTGTTGTTGATTTTCTGATAGCCATCGCGACCCGTGTCGTGGTTGTCGACGAAGGTCACTGCATAGCGGTTGTAACGCACGTCGGCGCACAGGCCCTTGTCGTTGAGGGCGCTCCAGGTGCCGTTGCAGGCATCGTTGAGTTTGAACTTGAGCGCGAAGTCGAAGGTGGCACTCTGAATCTCGTTGATGCTGGAGTTCCACTGATGGGTGTCGTCGAGCCACTTGCGCAGCAGGTCGGCATTGCCATCGTAATACTCGCCTACGCAGTAGGTGGGCTTAATTTGGTTGTTATACACGCCAGTGTAGTAGCCCGAATAGCCCTTGGTCATGTCCAGACGGAATCCGGCATAACCCAGGTCGTTCTTCAGGAAGTCCATGTAGGTGATGACGTTGGCCTGCGTGGTGGCGTTGGTGTGGTCCAGGTCGCGCGAGCCATTGAAGTCCTCACCCTCGTCGGGTGCACCGGTAGCCTTGTAGCCAGCGGCCACGCACTCGTCGGTGCTGCAAATCTGCGAGTTGTTGGCGCGGTCCCACGTCACGGTGTATTTCTTGCCCGTGTTCTTGCCGGTAACCGATTCGTCGGGGAAGTCGGTCCAACTCGAAGCACCATTCTTGTGGTTGATGACCAAGTCCTCGATGATGCCGGTGTTCTTGCTCTTGTAGGTAGCAATCATGCGGCGCAAGTCGGCCTCGCTGCCGAAACAACTGTTGTGGGTAAGCCAGTACACGGGCGAGTAACCCATGGTCCTGGCGGTGCCACTTTTCTCGATGCTTGCCGAGTTGGGAACCCAGATGAGGTCGAACACGTTGCTCAACTCATCGGCTCGATCGTTAAGCACATTCCATGTGATGCCAAAACTGTCCCAATAGAACCCCTGAAGCATCACGCCGCCGTAGTTGGCTGGCCAACCAGCCGCCCACATGATTATCGGCCCAATGGCCGACAACACTAACGTAGATAGTTTCTTCATGAATCGAAAAGATGTTAAAAAAGTTAGGTTAGAGTGTTATTTTGTGTTGTGTGTAGTTCGTTGTACAAATATAGAAATTCTTTTTGAGGTGGGTTGTCGCTATTATTAGTAAAGGTGTAAAAAACGAGTGCAATCGGTTGCACTTTCCTTCCATTATCAAAATCCCAAATCTGCCTGAGAAAAAGCGCCAAAAACGAAAAATAATTATTAAATTTGCACCCAAATATGCGCTCACGTCGCGTGCGCATTATTCTTTAATAATAGCGGCGGCATTAGGCTAACACACATTGAAGATAACATAAGTTATATGGAAATTATTCAGGAAGACTCGCGCCCACGCTCTGCTGCGCCGGTGGCTCCTAAAAAAGCGTCACAAAGCATTCCCTTGCGTGCCTATTTCATGGCGTGTGCCCGCAATTGGTACTGGTTTGTCATTTCGGCGGTGATTTTCACTAGCCTGGCATTCCTCTATGCCAAGTCGCAACCGCAACTCTACTCGAGCGACGCCCTCATCCTCATCAAGACCAAGGATAGCAACAGCGGCACACAGTCGCAGGTGTTCAGCGACATGGGTGTGACCACGGGCAACAACTATCTGCCCAACGAGCAGTTCAAGATACGCTCGACCAAACTCATGGAGACGGTGGTCAACGCCCTGGGTGTGAACGTGAGTTACTATGGCCATGTGTTTTTGCGCGATGTGAACATCTACAAGACCACGCCGTTGCAAATCACGCCGTTGCGCCAAATCACGCAACCCTTCTCGATGGTCGTCGTGCCCAAGGGTGGCAACGATTTTGAGTTTAAGATTGACGGCGAGGACACCTGGAAGAAGGCTCACTTTGGCAACAAGGTGAACACCAGCATGGGCCCCATCGCCATCACCTTCGCAATGGTGCTTTTCGCCTTCACCACCCTGCTGGGCAA
>CACWKM010000039.1:27872-28533 GCA_902761475.1 uncultured Bacteroidales bacterium | reverse complement strand
TTGCTCTCGTTGCGGCCGCTATACACCACTTTGAGGTTGTCCACCTCATAGGGGATGAGATTGGCCAGGTTCTTGTAATAGACCTCGGTGGTGAACTTGAACGGGCGGTTGAGCGCGCGGAAGGTGTAGTCGCCGCCCAAGATGGCCTGGATGCTGCGCTGCGACTTGATGTCGTGGTTCAGTTCCACCACCGTGGCACCCTGGGCGTCGGTGGTGAGCATGCGATACTCTTTGTAGAAGGGGGCCTGGTAATAGAGTCCTCCCGCCAGGCGCAAAGCCAAGTGCTGGTTGCGCTGGGGCACGAATCCCACACTGGCGCGAGGCGACACGAGCGTCTCCTTGTTGAAGTCCCAATACGACACGCGCACACCGGCGTTCACACTCCACAAGCCGGCATCGGTTTGCACCTTATAGGTGTCCTGCACATAGGCGGCAAAGCGCAGCGTGTTCAGGTCGTGGCTCGACGACTGGCTATAAATCACGTTCACCTGGTCGGGGATGTGGGGCAACGAATAGCCCGCCGAATCACGCCACTGCCACTCGCGCGAGCGGTCGTAGATGCTCTCGCGGCGCATCGTCACGCCATAGTTCAAGTTGTTGCCGCCCAGGGCGGTGTTGCCCTTGAGCGAGATGTCCATCACATTGAGTTTGAGGCGCGTGC
>CACWKM010000039.1:11984-27842 GCA_902761475.1 uncultured Bacteroidales bacterium | reverse complement strand
CGCGGGTGCCGGCCTCGTCGAGCCAGTACTCGCCGTGGATGTCGTAACTCACCAACTCGTCGGTGCGATAGGCCGACGCTTGCAGCGTGAAGTCGTTGCCCTTGTTCGGGCGATAGTTGAGCGACAAGGCGCCAAAGTAGGTGTGAAACTTGTCCTTCTCGTGACCGTCGAAATAGACGGTGAACGACTTGGCAGCCATGCTCGTGCCGAAACTCGTCTGCCGATTCTTGGGAGTGAAGCGGTAGTCGTTTATCGAAATGTTGCCCAAGAGCGAAATGCGGAACTTCTCGCTGGGCTTGTACACGATGTGGGTCTGGTAGTCGAAGTACTGCGGGTCATATTCGCCCTTGCTCTCGAGCGACCCCAGCAAAGAGGAGTTGCGCTTGTAGCGCACGCCATGCAGTTGCGAGAACTTGCGGCTGCTCTGCCCCAGCGTGAGGCTGCCGCCCTGCAGGCTCAGCGCGAGTCCGCCCTCAAAGGTCTCGGGCTCGCGATAGGTGATGTCGAGCACACTCGACATCTTGTCGCCATACTCGGCGTTGAATCCGCCCGTGGAGAACTCCACGCGCTGCACCATGTCGGGGTTGATGATACTCAGACCCTCTTGCTGTCCCGAACTGATGAGTTGCGGGCGATACACCTCTATGCCGTTGATATAGACGGAGTTCTCGTCGTAACTGCCGCCACGCACCATGTATTGCGCGCTCATCTCGTTCTTAGAACTCACGCCAGCCATTGTGGTAATCACGTCCTCCACGGCATTGCCACTCGTTGTGGGGGCACGCTTGGTGGCCTCCATGTCGATGCCCTGCATGGTGTTGGTCTGCTTGCGGTACTCGGTGATTTGCACCTCGCTCAACTCATGCGTTTTCTCATAGAGTTTGGGACTGATGTTCACCGTGCCCTCGGCCTTGACGAGTTGGCGCTTGACGGTAGCATAACCGATGCAGGTGAATTCCACCACGATGGTGTCGGCCTGCGGCACCGACAGTTCATAAAGGCCCTTGGTGTCGGTGTTGGTGCCCACCAAAGTGCCCACCACACGCACCGTGGCAAACTCCACCGGCTTGCCATTCTCATCAACAACCGTTCCCGTAATCTTCACATTGGCAGCCACGGCAGCCAGCGCCACCATGCTTGCCAGGAGCATCAAGAGTGTTGTGCGTATCTTCATTAGTCTGATGAATATCCTTTACCGTTCACTATATTCCTTATTTATATATAACTCTAAAAAACACATTTTATTTCCCATGCCGCCAAATTTGCACGTGTGGGCGACTTTATTTACCTTTGTAGCAACCGAACAATTCATCCTTAAGAAATGAAATTACTATTGAAACAATTAGTCTGCGCCGTGGCGGCGCTTGCATGGGCGTTGAGCGCTCAGGCAGGCCAACCCATTATGGTGGGGCACCGCGGTTGCATCGTGGGTGTGGAAAACACGGCCGCTGCCTATCGCATCGGCGTGGACCTGATGGGCTATGCCGGCCTGGAATGTGACGTGCGCGTCACCGCCGACGGCCACTACGTGATTTGCCACGACACCGACACGAAACGGCTGGGCGGCAACCTTGAGGTGGCCGACGCCACGCTCGAGCAACTGCTCGCCGAGACGCTCAAGCAGAAGCGCGATGGCGCCATCTACACTGGTCGCCTGTGCACCGTCGAGGAGTACCTCGACATCTGCGTGGAGAAGAACGTGTTTCCCATCGTGGAACTGAAATGGTCCACCGGCATCAACAACAACGATATGAGCAAGTTCGACGGCTTGGCACAACTCATCAAGGAGCGAGGCCTCACCCAGCGCGTCATCTTCCTCACCTCCATGAAGAAGTCGCTGGAATACATCCGCACCAACTACCCCGAGTTCCCCACCCTGCAATGGTTGTGCCGCGACGGGTGGCGCGACAACGTAGAGTGGTGCGTGCAGTGGCAGTTCCACCCCAGCATCGAGGGCACCTGCATCGACGACACCACCGTGCCCACCTTCCACGAGCGCGGGCTGCATGTGGCATGCTGGACCATCGACAACCCCGCGCTCTTGCGCTCGCTCGTCGCAAAGGGCGTGGACTACGTGACCACCAACAAGTTGACAGAATTCTAATCGTTCCATCACACCATGATGCATTGGAACCAACTGATATGCGACAAGCGCTTAGGGCTCGAAGACTACCACGATGCCAAGAAGGGCGGCGTGCGCAGCGATTTTGAGCGCGACTATGACCGACTGATTTTCTCCTCGCCATTCCGTCGCCTGCAAAACAAGACACAGGTGTTTCCGCTCCCGGGCAGCATTTTCGTCCACAACCGCCTCACCCACAGCCTGGAGGTGGCGTGCGTGGGCCGTTCGCTGGCTGGCGAGGTAGAGTTGCTGCTGCGCGAACGGCATGCCGCAGAGCCCTGGCTCGACACCCTGCGCTGCATGGGCGAGATTGTGGCCGCCGCTTGCCTGGCCCACGACTTGGGAAATCCGCCATTCGGGCACTCCGGTGAGCGCACCATCGGTGCCTACTTCAGCGAGGGGCGAGGCATGGAACTGCGCAACCACCTCACCGCGGAGCAGTGGAACGACCTCATCCACTTCGAGGGCAACGCCAACAGTTTCCGCACGCTCACGCACAAGTTCAACGGACGGCGTCAGGGCGGATTCGCCATGACCTACTCCACCCTGGCGGCCATCGTCAAGTATCCCTACTCGTCGTCGCAAGCCGGAGAGAAGGGAAAGTTCGGCTTCTTCACCACCGAGCGAGAAATCTTTGAGCGCATCGCCACCGAGTTGGGCATGACCAAACTGGGGCCGGAACGCTACGCCCGCCATCCGCTGGCCTATCTCGTGGAGGCCGCCGACGACATCTGCTACCAAGTGATGGATATCGAGGATGGCCACAAACTGAAAATCATCGACACCGAGGAGACCGTCACGCTGCTGCTGTCGTTCTTCGACGAGTCGCGCCATCCGCACATGCGCGAGGTCATGGCCGCCGTGGCCGACCCCAACGAGAAAATCGTATACCTGCGCTCGTGCGTGGTGGGGCTGCTGGTGCAAGAGTGCGCGCGCACCTTCGCCCATCACGAGGACGAAATCATGGCGGGCACCTTCGAGGGCAGCCTCATCGACCACATCGCGCCGCGGGCAGCGCAAGGCTACGAGCAGTGCAGCAAACTCGCCTACAACCGACTGTACCGCGCCAGTTATGTCGTCGACGTGGACTTGGCCGGTAACCGCATCATCAACCTGCTGCTCGAGAAACTCATCGAGGCGGTCATCCACCCCGAGCGCAACTACTCGCAACTGCTGCTCAACAAGTTCCCGCAGCAATATGACGTGCACGCCGCCTCGCTCTTCGAGAAGATTCAAGCCGTGCTCGACCACATCAGCGCCATGACCGACATCTACGCGCTCAACCTCTACCGCCAACTCGACGGCATCTCCATTCCCACCGTTTAACGACAAGAAACAACAACATCAACCTATAGACACACGACACGATGAAACAGATTGTCACCCACATCACCGACAACGACGCCTACACGTTCAGTTGCCAATACTACATTTTGCAAAAGTATCCTCGCGGCGAGGTGGAATACACCTTCTTCGACCGCAATCACCAGCGCTATCCGGCGGGCTTTGCCCAATTGCTCCAGGAGCAGGTCAACGGCATGGCCAACGTGACGGTCACCGACGAGGAGGTGAACTTCATGCGCCGCAAGATGTACTACCTTCCCGAGTGGTACTTCACCTTCTTGCGCGGCTACCGCTTCAACCCCTCCGAAGTGAGCATCAGCCAGGACGAGGAGGGCTACCTCGACATCAAGGTGCAGGGCAAGTGGTATTCCACCATCATGTGGGAGATGCCCATCCTGTCGACCATCAGCGAACTCATGCACACGCTCAACGGCGACATCGCCGAGCGTTATGACCCCGTTCGCGAAGAGGAGCGCACGCGTGCCAAGGCCATCCGCGCGCTGAGCAACGGACTCGTGCTGAGTGACTTCGGCGTGCGCCGACGCTTCTCCAAGGAGCACCAGGACATGGTGGTGCGCATGTTCAAGGAGGTCTCGGAGCAAGGCGGCTACACCGACGAGGACGGCAACTGGCAACCCTGGACAGGAGCGTTCCCAGGCACCAGCGGCGTGTATTTCGCCATGAAATACGACCTCACGCCCATAGGCACCATGAGCCACCAACTCGTGGAGTTTGAGGAGAACGTGAGCGGCGTGTTTGAGTGCAACTTCAACGTGATGCGCAAGTTCAGCGACGTCTACGACGGCGACAACGGCATCTACCTCTATGACTGCTTTGGCGACAAGGTGTTCTTCAGCAACCTGTCGAAACGCATGGCCATGATGTACAAGGGATTGCGCGTGGACAGCGGCGTGGAAGAGGAGCAATTAGAGAAAATCATCGCCAAGTATCACTCACTGGGCATCGACCCGGCCACCAAGCAGATTGTCTACAGCAACGGCCTGAACTTGGACCGCGCCATCGCCCTGCACCGCTACACGGCAGGCCGCATGCAGGACAGTTACGGCATTGGCACGCATCTCACCTGCGACGTGGTGGGGTGCAAGCCCATGAACATCGTCATCAAACTCACCCGCATGCGCATCACCGAGTTGCGCGAGTGGCACGACTGCGTGAAACTCTCCTGCGACAAGGGCAAGACGGTGGGAAACCCCGAAAAATGCAAATACCTGCTCGCGCAGATTGGCGAATGATGCCACTCCCCCCAGAACACGCATGCTACAAGACGAGATAAGAAAAATGATGAGCGGCGAACTCTATGCCGCCAGCAACAACACCGAACTGCTAGAACGCCTGCGACTCACCTCCGAACTGTGCCACGACTACAACCAGTTGCGACCCAGCCAGGTCGAGGAGCGGCAGGCGCTGCTGCGACGCATCCTCGGCGCCACAGGCCAGCGCTTCAAGGTGATGCAGCCATTCTTTTGCGACTATGGCTTCAACATCACCATTGGCGAAGACTTTTTTGCTAACACGGGCCTGGTCATCCTCGACGAGGCCACCGTGACCTTTGGCGACCATGTGTTCCTGGGACCCAACTGCGGATTTTACACCGATAGGCAGCAACACGGTGATAGCCGCTGGCAGCGTGGTGGCACACGACATTCCCGCCGGCGTGCTCGCCGCCGGAAATCCCTGCCGCGTGATTCGAGTTATCGACCAGCACCCCGAAGAGAAATCGTCATGAGATATTTCATGCAACTATCCTATCGCGGCGCACAGTTCCATGGTTGGCAGGTGCAGCCCCACGACCCCTCGGTGCAACAAGCCATCGAAGAGGCGCTGGCCGTGCTGCTCCACACCCCCACCCCCATCACGGGGGCCGGGCGCACCGACACTGGCGTGAATGCCCGCAAGATGATAGCCCACTTCGACACGGCGCAGCCCATCGCCGACACGGCGCGGCTGGTGCACAGCCTCAACGGCATGCTGTGCCGCGACATCGCCATTCAGCGCGTGTGGCAAGTGGACGACAATGCCCACGCTCGCTTCGATGCCACAAGCCGCACCTACAAATACTACGTCCACGAGGGCAAGAATCCGTTTGCCTACCCCCTGAGTTGGCAATGTCCGCCGGGCATCGACTTCGACCTGATGAACGAGGCCGCCGCCTGCCTGTTGCGCTACCGCGACTTCACCTCGTTCAGCAAACTCCACACCGACGTGAAGACAAACAACTGCACGGTGACCCATGCGCGATGGGAGCGCGACGAGCACGGATGGGTGTTCACCATCACTGCCGACCGTTTTTTGCGCAACATGGTGCGCGCCGTGGTGGGCACGCTCGTGGAAGTGGGGCGACACAAAATCACGGTGGAGGAGTTTTGCCACATCATCGAGCGCCGCGACCGCTGCGCGGCAGGCACCTCCATGCCGGCACACGCCCTGTTCCTGCACGACGTCACCTACTGACACCTCAACCCATCAAAAAATTGAATGGTGGTTGCCTCACTCTCTACGAGGATCAACCACCATTCTTTTTTGCTTTAAAAAGTCAATGCTTCTTATTTCAACTTTGCAGCGAGTTCGGCACCGGCTTTGAACTTAATGACCTTCTTTGCGGGAATCATGATCTTAGCCTTGCTCTGGGGGTTGCGACCCTCACGTGCAGCGCGCTCGTTGACGCCAAATGTTCCGAAGCCAATCAGAGCAACCTTGTCGCCCTCTTTCAGAGCCTCACCAATAGCCTTGAGAGCAGCCTCAAGAGCATCCTTTGCCTGAACCTTAGTCAACTTAGCCTCGGCAGCGATAGCATTCACCAATTCTGTTTTGTTCATAGTAATAATGTTTTTAAAATTGAATAAAACGATGTTTAAAGCATTTAACGCAACAAATATAGATAAAACAAAGTTTTATTCAAAAAAAATTTCAAAAAAAATGCGATATTTTGCTAAAAAAAGCACTTTCACCCTCATTTTGTCGGTAAATACGGCCTTTTTGAGTAATTTTGTAGGGTCTTTAGCGACAAAATTGATATTATAGTAAAATGAACAATCGAGGAGGATTTTTTGGTGCAATACCGCCCATTACCAAGAATTTGCTCATCATCAATTTCCTGGTGTGGCTGGCCACCATCATTCTAGGCCAACAAGGCATTATCGACCTGGAGCGATATTTAGGACTTCACTATTGGCGAGCCACTGATTTCAATGCGGCGCAGTTGGTGACCTACATGTTTATGCACAGCACCGACGGCATCACGCACATTTTTTTCAACATGTTCTCGCTATGGATGTTTGGACGCATCCTGGAATATGTGCTCACACCCAAGCGTTTCCTGTTCTACTACTTGGCTTGTGGCCTGGGTGCGGCACTCGTGCAGGAACTCACATGGGAATTTACTTGGCAAAACACCTTTGTGCCACTGCTCGCCAACTCTAACGGGCTCACCTTTGACCAGGCGCGACAGGTCGTTGCCAGCGGACAAGCCACCGAAGTGATTAACCAGTTCTTTAACATGCTTGTCACCGTGGGTGCCAGTGGAGCCGTCTTTGGCGTCCTGCTCGCCTATGGCATGATTTTCCCAAATATGCAACTCTACATCATTCCCTTCCCCTTCCCCATCAAGGCAAAATGGGTGGTGCTGGGCTACGGCGTGATTGAGTTGCTCTTTGGCGTGTCGAACATCTTCGACAACGTGGCCCACTTTGCCCACTTGGGTGGCATGTTCTTCGGATTTTTCATCATTTTGTACTGGAAACGCCGCGGCGTGATAGGAGGCAACGGGAATGGCTTTTATTGATAAGGTGCGCGCGTGGTGGCGCACAGCCTCTATGCTCGAAGCGCTCATCGCCATCAACGTGGTGGTGTTTGTCGTGCTCCGTCTCATCATGACGGCACAGTTGCTGTTCAACGTGCCGGGCGATGGGCTGATGCGATGGGTGGAACTGCCGTCGCAACCTGCCACCTTGCTCAGCCGGCCATGGACATTGATTACCTACATGTTTGCCCACGTCGACTTCTTGCACATCTTGTTCAACATGCTGTGGTTCTACTGGTTGGGACGCATTTTCATGGACTATTTCCACCCCAAGCAACTGGCGAGTCTCTATGTGATGGGCGGATTGGGAGGTGCCGCGCTCTACTTGCTGGCCTACAACTTGCTGCCCGTGTTCTCGCACCAACCAAGTTTCTTGCTGGGTGCATCGGCATCTATCCTTGCCATCGTGGTGGCCACGGCAGCCTATGTCCCCGACTATAAAATTGGATTATTGTTCATCGGGCCGGTATCGCTCAAGTGGGTGGCTGGCATCACGGTGCTGCTCGACTTCTTGAGCATAGGCTCGGCCAACAGCGGCGGCCACATTGCGCATCTGGGAGGGGCATTGATGGGTCTATGGTTTGGACTGTCAATAGCCCGCGGCACCGACATCACGCGGCCCGTCACACGCTTGCTCGACGCCATCGTCACTTGGTGGCCGCCATTCCGCCGTCGCAGCGCCACGCCCGGCGTGGGACAACCGATAGCCGGAAACGCCTACCATGGCCCCCTGCACTCCACCGTGAGTGAGCGTGAACTCGACGAGATATTAGCAAAAATCACGCGTTCTGGCTATGCCTCGCTCACCGCGCACGAGCGCGACGTGCTCAACCGGGCCAGCCGGAACCGATAAACATCATCACATTCCTTTCTTCATCATGCGGCGACACTTCATCAGACTCTGGTACGGCGTTTCGGGCACCATCACAATGATTGTGGTGGTACTGTTGCTGCTCACCGCCTATGGTGGCCGCATCGACCCGCACGACTATGCCTGGCCATCGATATTGGGCATTGCCTATCCGGTGATGCTGGCTATCACCGTGGCGCTCATCATCGCTTGGCTCGTGTTGCGCCACTGGTGGCTCGCGCTGATAAGTGCCATCGCCTTGCTGGCCACCTGGCCCACGCTGCGCGTCACCGCGCCCTTGCACTTCGGCTCCTCCATTCCTGCCGAGGCGCAAACGCTGCGCGTGCTCAGTTACAACGTCTACAATTTTGGCTACAGCGACGTGCACACCGACACCGCCACGATGCGCTATATCCTCGACCAGCAAGCCGACATCGTGCTCCTGCAAGAAGCCTCGAGCGACTACGACTACGAGCATCTGCCGCTCATGCAGCCCTATATGGCGCGCCTCAACGAGTTGTACCCCTACCGCTCGCACGGCTACCACGATGTGAGCATCCTGTCGCGTTACCCCTATGAGGTGGTGCCCGACACCCTCATGCGCCAAACCGCCGAGAACAATCCCAAGAGTTATCACGTCTATGCCAAGGCCTTCGACGTGCAACTGCCGCAAGGACGACAACTGCGCGTGATATCAACGCACTTGCAGTCCATTGGGCTCACCGACCGCGACAAGCACACCTACGAGAACATCACGCGCCTCGACAGCGTGGCCTCGCGCGCACAATTGAGCCAGGTGCGGCACTCCATCTACGGCAAACTGTCGGGTGCCTTCCAGCGACGCACTGCCGAGGCACGGGTGATGCGCAACTTCATCGATGGTTGCCCGCCCAACCTCATCGTGTGCGGCGACTTCAACGACGTGCCAGCATCCTATAGTTACTGGACGGTGCGCGGCGACGACCTGCGCGACGCCTATGCCGACGCCGCATTCGGCCCCACGTTCACCTACAACCGCAACCGCCTCTACTTCCGCATCGACCACGTGCTCTATCGCGGTGCCTTGCGTGCCGTGAACGTGCGTTGCGAGCACAGTGGCACCGGGTCGCATAGCGACCACTATCCGCTGCTCACCACCTTCGTCTGGACCGAACCATGAGCCGTTCACATGGCATAGCGCGCGCCCTCATGCTGGTAGTAGCCGTGGTGACGGTGGCCGCTGGCTATGCCGGCCACATCGACCCGCGCCACTGGGCCTGGCCCGCCTTGTTGGGACTTGCCTATCCAGCAGTGGCCGCTGGCGCCGCAGTACTGACCGTGGTGTGGCTGCTGGCTCGACAGTGGCGCCTTGCCGTCGTGCAGGGCGCGGCGTTGCTTCTCACCTGGCCCTCGCTTGCCGTGAACATGCCGGTGCATCCCTTCGCGCAAGACTTGCACGCCGCCCCCACGAGCCACGACACGCTGCGCATTATCACATTCAACGTCAACGCTTTCAACCGAGGTAATTGGCGCGTGCGCAATAAGCCCAGCCTCTCGCTGCGTTACATCCTCGACAGTGGCGCGCAGGTCGTGGTGCTCACACAAGCCCCCGAACATGGGGCGCCGCATGATTCAGCGCGCAGTTTCTCCACGATGCTTCAAGCTCTCGACAGCATCTATCCCTACCGTTCACACGGCAGCGATGACGTGTTGCTCTTTTCGCGCTATCCCTTTGAGCGCGTAGAAATCACCCCTTTGCAGACGGGTTACGATGTGCTGAACTATTTTAAGAAAGTGCAACACCACTATGCGCTGGCCTACGACCTGCAGTTGCCTGGCGGTCGCCAGTTGCGCGTGGTGGGCACCTATCTGCACTCCTTCGGGCTCAACCTCAACGACCGCGACGTGTTCAACAACGTGTCTGCCGAGGAGAAGGAGCACGACCACGGAGCCAAGGGCATGAACCGCGAATTGTGGAAAATGTCAATCACCGACAAACTGCTCCGCGCCTTCCGGTTGCGCGCCGACGAGTCGTGCATATTGCGCGCCGCCCTCGACGCGGGTCCACCCAACCTCGTGCTGTGCGGTGACTTCAACGACACCCCGGCCTCATTTACCTATCGCACGCTGCGCGGCGACGACCTGCGCGATGCCTACGCCGAGACCGCTCGCTGGCCAGCACGCACTTTCAACCGCTATTCCTTTGCGGTGCACATCGACCACGTGCTCTATCGTGGGGCGTTGCGGGCCGTGGCCTGCGAGGTGCCGAAGCGAGGCGACAGCGACCACTATCCAGTAGTGGCCACGCTGGTGTGGGACGACAAGAATGAAACAAATCACACTAAATAATACAAAAAGCATCGCTATGAAAAAATTATTCTTTACTATCTTGGCAGTTGCTTGCCTGGCATCGACAGCCACTGCCGCAAAGAAAACGACTGTGAAACAACAGAATCCCTTCCTGGCGCCTTATACTACGAAGTATGAGATTCCGCCGTTCGAGAAAATCAAGTATGAGCACTATCTGCCCGCCTTGCAAGCCGGCATCGACGAGCAGAATGCCGAGGTGGCCGCCATCGTGAACAACCCCGAGCGCCCCAACTTCGAGAACACCGTGCTGGCTATCGACAACAGTGGCGAGACGCTCAACAAGGTGGCCTACGTGTTCATGGCCCTTGTCGAGAGCGACAACACGCCGCAAATGCACGAGTTGGCCGAGGTCCTCACTCCCATGATTACCGCGCAAAACGACGAGGTGAACATGAACGAGGCGCTCTTTGCCCGCATCAAGGCCGTGCACGATGCCGCCGATGAACTGGGGCTGGACAAGGTGCAGCGTCGTCTCACCGACAAATACTACGACCGCATGGTGCGCAATGGTGCGCTCCTCTCGCCCGCACTCAAGGACACCCTCAAGGAAATCAACCGCAAGCAGGCTGCGTTGTCGCTGGCGTTCACCAACAACGTGATGCATGAAATCGCCAACAACATCATCTGGGTGGAGCGCGTCGAGGACCTCGCCGGCCTCTCACAGGCCACCATCGACGATGCTGCGGCTCTCGCCACCCAAAAGGGCCGCCCCGGACAGTATGCCTTCACGGCAAGCGGGGCCACGCGCCTGGCGGTGCTCAACAACGCCGACAACCGCGCATTGCGCCAGCAGATGTATGAGACCTACCTCAACACGGCCAGCCGCGGCGACGAGCACGACAACTCGGCCAACATCAACCAACTCATCAAATTGCGCCAGCGCAAAGCGCAGATTTTGGGCTATGAGACCTTTGCCGACTATGCCGTGGCACCCGTGATGGCCAAGACGGTGGAGCGCGCCGAGGAACTGCTCATGCAACTCTGGTGGCCAGCCATCAAGAAGGTGGACGAAGAAGTGGCCGACATGCAGGCCTACGCCGACGCACACGGAGCCAACTTCAAGATTGCCCCGTGGGACTACTATTACTACGCCGGAAAGGTCAAAGCCGAGAAGTTCAACTTCAGCGACGATGACATTCGCCCCTATTTTGAACTGAACAGCGTGGTGAAAAACGGCATTTTCTATGTCGCCAACAAACTCTACGGCCTCACCTTCACCGAGATGAAGGACGCCCCGAAGTACAACCCGCAGGTGACCGTCTACGATGTCAAGGACGAGAAGGGCAAGCACGTGGCCGTGTTCATGACCGACTACTTCCCCCGTGCCACCAAGGCCCAGGGCGCATGGATGAGCGAGATGAACGCCGAGTACAACTATCAAGGCAAGAGTGTGCGCCCCATCATCTTCAATGTGGCATCGATGACGCCTCCCACCAAGGACACGCCCTCGCTGCTCTCTATCGACGAGGTGGAGACCGTGTTCCACGAGTTTGGCCACGCGCTGCACGGCATGCTCACCACGGCACCCTTCCACGGACTTGAGGGCACCAATGTGGACCGCGACCTCGTGGAAATGCCGTCGCAAATCAACGAACACTGGATGCTCGTGCCCGAGGTGCTGAAGAACTATGCCCGCCACTACCGCACCGGCGAGGTGATTCCGCAGGAACTCGTCGACAAACTCATCGCCTCCAGCAAGTTCAACCAGGGCTTTATGACCACCGAACTCGTGGGTGCCGCCCTGCTCGACATCGAATGGCACAAACTCAACTGGTGTGGCGACATCGACGTGCGCGCCTTCGAGCGCTCGGTGGCACGCCGCCTGCACATGCCCAAACTCGTGCAGTTCCGCTATCGCAGCCCCTACTTCAAGCACATCTTCGACAATGACCAGTACAGTTGCGGCTACTACACTTACCTGTGGAGCCAAGTGCTCGAGGCCGACGCTTGGGAGCGTTTCAAAGCCGAAGGTCCCCTGAACCGCGCCGTGGCCGACGACTACCGCCACTTCATCCTTGAGGCTGGCGACACCGATGACCCCATGGAACTCTACATCAAGTTCCGCGGACACGAGCCCAACGCCGACGCGCTGCTGCGCAACCGTGGACTCAAGGAATAACAGCCCATAGGCATAACGACAAGAGTGCCGCAACCCTCCATTGAGTTGCGGCACTCTTTTGTCTTGATTGGTGCTTCTCTCGAAGCCGGGCGGCAAGAATTACTTGCGGATACCCAACTCCTTGTTGGCGATGATAGCGCGATAGCGAGCGATGTCCTTGCGCATGAGGTAATCCAGCAAGCGACGACGCTTACCTACCATCATCTTCAGTGCACGTTGAGTCGTATGATCCTTCTTGTTGACCTTCAAGTGCTCGGTCAAGTGGGCAATACGAACCGAGAATAATGCAATCTGGCTCTCGGGCGAACCAGTATCAGAATTGCTCTTACCGTACTTGCCGAAGATCTCCTTCTTTTTCTCTGAATCTAAGTACATTACGTTAGTGAATTATTAAAAATTTCGCAAAATTGCGGTGCAAAGGTACAAAAATTCCCTCATTCCCACAACCCCCGCGCGAAACTTTTTTTACACCTTGGGCTCGGGGATTTCCACGCCGCGGCAATAGCGGTGCGTGATGTAGCGGTCGTCGCCCAAATAGATGAAGCGCTCAATGCGCTGCACGATGGTGTAGTTGTCGTAGTTGAGTGCGCTGTCGTCAATCACCAAGGCGTCAAACTCATAACCCGGCTCGAAACTGCCCACCTTGCCAAAGAAACTACCCGCGCTCTTTGTGGCAATCCAGAACACCTCGGGCAGTGTGAGGAAAGGAGCGCCGCCGCAATACTTGCCATACATCTTGCTCACCTGCACGGCATAGGCCATCATGCGGAAGATGCTCAGGTCGTGGCCACCGCTGATGTCGCTGCCCAACCCCACGCGGATGCCCTTGTCGAGGAAGGTGCGCACCGGGGCCATGCCCGACGACACGTTGAGGTTCGACGTGGGGCAATGCGCCACCATCACGCCGTTTTCCTTGAGCAACTGCAACTCCTCGTCCTCAGGCCACACGCAGTGCGCCATGACGGTGGGTTGCTGCCCAAACAGGCCGTAACGCAGGTAGGCATCGGCATAGTTGCGGCTCTCGGGCTCGAGTTTGCGTACAAAGGCGATTTCATCGGTGTTTTCCGACAGGTGCGACTGCACGGAGAGATTGTATTTGCGAGCCAACTCGCCGCAGGCGCGCAGCATCTCGGGCGTGCACGATGGGATGAAGCGCGGCGTGACGATGGGACGCACCAAGCCCTCGGGGTCGCCGAACTCCTCGGCGAGGGCCTCGATGTGGCGCACGGAGTCGGCCACCGACTCGCACAATTCGGGACGACTGTTGCGGTCCATCGACACCTTGCCCACCAGCGCACCCATGCCGGCCTCTTGAAACAGTTGCATGAGCCGCCGCGAGCCCTCATAGTGCGTCGTGGCAAACGTCACGCAACGCATGGTGCCAAAACGCCACAAGTCGCGCACAAAGCGACGATACACGCTGTCGGCATAGGACAGTGATGCAAATTTTGCCTCTTCGGGGAAGGTATAATTGGCGAGCCACGGAAGCAACTCAAGATCCATGGCAATGCCCTGATTGCGATACTGTGAGGCATGCACATGCATGTCGTTCATGGCGGGAATGAGCAGGCAGTCGCCATAATCCACCACCTCGGCATCGGGAACGGCAAAATGCGACGCATCGCTCGCCACACCCACCACACGGCCATCCTCTACGGCCACACAGCCACCCTTCAACACGTCGAAACTGCCAGGATGCTGCGTGTAAACAATGTTTGCTTTATAGATTTTCATGTAAGGTTATGTTTGGTATTGATGCAAATTTAAGCATTTTTTCCCAACAAACCAACATTTTCGGCCATTCACGAGGTGCATCGACAAAATAATTTGTAACGAAAGGAAAAATTGCTACCTTTGCGGCCAACATAGGTTAAATCTTCTATCAATCGAAATCAAGAACGACATGAAAAAGACATTATTCTTAGCCCTTGTGGCTGGCACAGTGATGACCTTCACTTCGTGCAAGGAGAACAAGCCTGCCGAGCAGGCCGCCGTCGAGGCCGAGGCCGCACAGAGCGAGCCCGAAACCAGCATCACCGCCATCGAGCAGTTCCTCACCGACAGCATCGCGCCCGGCTATGCCAAGGCGCAGTATAGCATTCCGTGCGTCATCGCGAGCGACACCGACGAGAGCAATCCCGACGAGACGCTGGTGTGGGGCGACTTCTGGGTCTTTAACTACGACATCGCTGGCGATACGCTCAAGACCGTGTCGGGCGGCAGCCATCCGGGCTTGATGCACGTGAAGCGCGTCGACGGACACCTGCAGGTCACCGCCTTTGAGCAAGTGGGCGACGGCAGCAACTTCACGCCCACAGCAAAGAAAATCTTCGGCGACAAGTTCGACGCATTCCTCAAACTCCACGCCGACGAGAAAGCGCGCGAGGAACTTCGCGCCAAGGCCATCGCCGCCTATGTGAAGAGCCACAATCTGCCCGTCACACTCTATCAAGACTTCGGCTGGCCGGCTATCGCCATCCCTGCCGAGAAGTAACAAATGCAGGAGAGATAGCGTCGCGATGACAGACTTCAACGGCACCACCATCTTCCTCATCTATGCGGCCATCATCAATGTGGTCACATTCGTCATCTACGGCCTTGACAAATGGAAAGCGCAACACTCAAAGTGGCGCATTCCCGAGGCCACGTTGCTGGCATTGGCCGTCATCGGAGGCAGTGTTGGGGCTTGGTTTGCCATGAGCGCGTGGCGTCACAAGACGCAGCACAAGAAATTCCGATATGGCGTTCCGCTCATCGCCATCATCCACTTCTTCATCCTCCTTATCGCACTCAACGGATAGCAACAAAAAACGGGGCCTTAACGACCCCGTTTTTTGTTTTGCGGCTCAACTCAATCAATCGTCATAGCCCATGAACTGGCCGTTAGGATTGAACTTGAGTTCCACTCCGTTACCCAACTCAATGTCATAGCCGAAGGCCTCGCGGTCGATTTTCACGATGGGAACAGCCTGGAAATTGGCCTTCACATACTTTGCGATGGTTGCCGGCACAAGGGCTGCCGGTACAGCCGATGCCCTACATTCCACCTTGTCCCAATCATTGTTGGGGCGGAAATTCACCTCGGTGCCATCATTGAGCGTGACCTCAAATTCCACGCCAGCATACTCGGAATCGGTCTCGACCATCGCCACGGTCTTACCAGGAAAATGCTGCTGGAGGAAGGCGTTGACCGGTTCGGGCAACGCAGGCATTGCCACGGGGGCGGCAGCAGTAGGAGCAGCGGCAGCCTCGGG
>CACWKM010000039.1:0-11925 GCA_902761475.1 uncultured Bacteroidales bacterium | reverse complement strand
GCGGGAGCGGGCTGGACAGCGGCGGCCTGTTGGCTACCATCGTTTCCACCCGAGCACGACACAAAAGCGACAGCCAGCAAGCAGGCGGCTATCAAAGAACTAAGTTTGATGCGTTTCATGTGTTTAATAATAGTTTATTTAGTAAATAATTCAGTGATTTTCAGCGAGGTCACCACTTCACTTTGATGAATTGCGGCGAATAGGTGAACGAGAGCCATGCCCAGTGCAAGCGGCCATCGCTGCTGGCACGCTTCAGTGCCTTCAACGTGTCGGTGCCGCGCATGAACGAATAGCCCAGCGACAACTTCATGTCCTTGGTGATGTTCCAATCAAGTTCAAACTCCAACTCATGGCCAAGCAGACGGTTGTTGTGCGGGATAGGAGCCGTGGTGGCCATCAAGTGGTAACTCAGGTCAACATTGATGTTCCAGGGGTTCCACTGCACGCCCCAGTAGCCCGACTGCAGACCCGGTGAGAAGCCGCTCACATAGGCACTCATATAGAAGAAGTCCATCGCGCCATAGAACTTGTGGTGCGAACCATAAACGGCACTGAAGCCTCGCGCCACATCATGGCGTATGAGGCCGATAGACCCCTGGGGGGGAACGGCAAAATACTTGTCACCGCTCAAGTGGTCATAGCCCGTGTAGGCCGTCCATTGCTGATTGAAGTCATACTCGGCACGCACAGCAGCCATCCACGCCCTAATGGGCATGCGATGCTCATTGCGACCAAACTGGTAGTAAAACGACGCTTCGGCACGGAAGTTCTTGGGAGTGAAACTCAGATAGGTACCAGCCAACTGCTGGTATTGCGTAGTATATTCTAACGAATCGCCCTCCTGCATTCCCACGTTCATGAATAGCAACGACGCCCCGATGGGCACTCGACGCGGCGCATAGTGGTACCACAGCGTGAAGATGTTCTTGTAGGGATAGGCACCATTCTTATAGAACGTGCCACCGGCCGTGTTGATGGCATTCTGGTTAAAGCCGGCAAATGCCTCCACGCTGTGCTCGGTGTTTGGGCTATAATAGCCCACTTTGAGCACGTCGTGCGACGAGGCTGCCATGGTCCAGTCGTTGTTGCCGATGATGCGCTCGTCGTCGTAGGACAGTGCCTGGCGACCTATCTTGGCGAACAAGCCATTGCGCGCTTTGAACATAGCCCAGGCCTCGTAGAGGTTGACAGTACCTTTGTTGCTCTGTCCCCACACGCCGGTGTGCTGCACCGAGACTTTCATGCTGGCCACACCACGCTCATAGCCCAAATTGAGGCGTGTACGTGAGTTGACAAACGAGGCATAGTCCTTCTGCAAGCTCTCCTTGTCGTCGGATTCGACCATACCACCGCGGCGTATCTCACCGCGAACATAGAGCTGAGCATCGAGGGTGAATGTGTTGGGCTTCTCGGAGGCGACCGAGTCGGCAGCGGCGTCGGCGGCCAACACAACGTCGGGCATCAGTGCCAGGACGCACAGAACGAGAAAGCAAAATGGCGAGCGCATGATAGTCGTGAACGGGATTTTTTATGTTTTTTGTAAATAATATTATCAATCTTCAATAATATTATCAATCTTCGCAGGGCACATTCACGTTGTGGCTCGTGACCAAATCGTGGGCACGCTGCATGAAGCGGGTGAACTCGCCTCGGCAGTCGGGCCGCAACAGGTCCTGGCGATACTCGGGAATGACCACATAATTCTCGCCGCGATAACTGGGCTTCTGCACGAAGAAGAGGCGATAGCGAGCGCCATGCAACACGGGCTTGTCGCCCATCATGGTCACGCTCACCTTCACCATGGCCCCACCACGGCTGTCAATGTCGTTCTGGTTGCTGATGAAGTTACCCAGGCTATAGACCAGCAGCACGTCCTTGTCGTGGCGCGCGCTGTGGCGCATCTCCATGGGCTCCACCACATGCGGGTGGCTGCCGATGATGAGGTCCACGCCTTGGTCCACAAGGAAGTCGGCCAGCGAGCGCTGGCTCTCCACGGGTTTGAGTTGGTACTCTATGCCCCAGTGGAGGCACACGCATATCACCTGCGCGCCACGGCCGCGTGCCAGTGCAATGTCGGCAGCGATGCGCGCGCGGTCGATGAAGTCCACCACCACGCCACCCTGCACGGGAATGCCATTGGTGCCATAGGTGTAGGTGAGGAAGGCAAAGCGCACACCCTTTATCGTGGTGATGAACGGCACTTGTTGCTGCCGGGCGACATCGTTCACATAGGTGCCGATGTGCGGAATTCCCAGCGAGTCGAGCGCAGCAATGGTGCGCTTGAGGCCACGGTCGCGACGGTCAAGGCAGTGGTTGTTGGCGGTGAGAAACAGGTCGAAACCCGACTCGCGCAACTGCTTGGCATAACTGTCGGGGGCACTGAATGCTGGATAGCCAGTATAGGGCGCGCCGCCAAGCGGACACTCCAGATTCACCACGGCATAGTCGGCCCACGCGATGTCCGACTCGATGTGTGCAAAACAACGTGTGTAGTCGTAACTGCCATCGGCCTGACGGGCAGCCGTGAGTTGCGGAGTGTGCTGCATCGCATCGCCCACAAACATGAGGTTCACCTCGTTGTTGCTCTGCAACAGCGACACCAGCGACAAGAGAAGAACCGACAACAAACTACTGCTCATCATGTGTGTATGTGTGAAATGCTATAGGTGTAAAAACGCCACCAAAGCGAACTCTGGCGGCAGTTATTTGTTCTAAGATTGGTCGAGCGGATTGGCCGTAGCGGCAAGATAGGTGTTGCGCATGAGCGACGCGATGGTCATGGGCCCCACCCCTCCGGGCACCGGAGTGATGGCGGCACAATGCGGCGCCACGTCGTCAAAGTCCACGTCGCCCACCAGACGGTATCCGCTGCGCGCCGTGGCGCACGGCTGCCGCGTGATGCCCACGTCGAGCACGACAACGCCCTCGCTCACCATCGACGAGGTGATGAGGCCAGGCTGCCCCACGGCGGTGATAAGGATATCGGCCATGCGGGTGTAACGTGCCAGGTCGGGCGTTGCGCTATGGCACACAGTGACTGTGCAATTGCCCGGATTGGACTTCTGCATGAGCAACATGGCCGTGGGCTTGCCCACGATGTTGCTGCGCCCCACCACCACGCAATGCTTGCCCGTGGTGTCGATGCCATAGCGGTCGAGCAAGGTGATGAGGCCCAGCGGCGTGGCACCCACGAAGCACGGCAGCCCTATGGAGAGGCGCCCCACGTTCATGGGGTGAAAACCGTCCACGTCCTTGCGAGGGTCTATCGCCTCGATGACAGCCTGCTCGGCGATGTGCGGCGGCAGCGGCAACTGCACGATAAAGCCGTCCACCTCATCGTCAGCATTGAGCGCGGCGATGGCGGCGAGCAACTCGGCTTGTGTCACGTCGTTGCCAAAACGCAATGTCGTGGACCGGAACCCGCACTGCTCGCAGGCGCGCATCTTGCCGGCCACATAGGTCTCGCTGGCCAGGTCGTTGCCCACGAGCACCGCCACCAAGTGGGGCGCACGGCGACCGGCGGCAATGAGTTTCCGCACTCCTGCCGCTATCTCGGTGAGCACCGTGAGCGACAATTCGCGTCCGTTGAGCAACTGGAAGGCCATGGCTGTTTCTCTGTTTCCTCTTTATTTGCGCTTGCGGGCGGCACGCGCCTCGCGCATCATCTTCAGCGGGCTCTTGGTGGCCACGGCGTGCATCATCTTGCGCGTCTGGTCAAATTGCTTGAGCAGGCGGTTCACCTCTTGCAGCGAGGTGCCGCTACCGGCGGCGATGCGCTTGCGGCGGCTGCCGTCGATGATTTCGGGGTGCTCGCGCTCTTGCGGAGTCATCGAGTAGATGATGGCCTCCACGCCCTTGAAGGCGTCGTCGTCGATGTCCATGTCCTTGATGGCCTTGCCCACGCCAGGAATCATCGACGCCAAGTCCTTGATGCTGCCCATTTTCTTGATTTGGGCAATCTGCTTGAGGAAGTCGTTGAAGTCAAATTTGTTCTTTTTGAGTTTCTCCTCGATGCGGCGGGCCTCCTCCTCGTCATACTGCTGCTGCATGCGGTCCACGAACGACACGATGTCGCCCATGCCCAGGATGCGGTCGGCCATACCTGCGGGACGGAAGGGGTCGATGGCCTCGAGTTTTTCGCCCGTACCCACAAACTTGATGGGTTTGTTCACCACGGTGCGTATCGACAGTGCGGCACCACCGCGGGTGTCGCCGTCGAGTTTGGTGAGCACCACGCCGTCGAAGTCCAGGCGGTCGTTGAACTCCTTGGCGGTGTTCACGGCATCCTGACCCGTCATCGAGTCGACCACGAAGAGCGTCTCGGTGGGATTGATGGCGGCCTTGATGGCGGCAATCTCCTGCATCATTTGCTCGTCGATGGCCAGACGGCCGGCGGTATCCACAATCACCAGGTCGCGACCCGTGGCGCGGGCCTCATCGATAGCGTGCTGCGCAATGGCCACGGGGTCTTTGCTGTCGGGCTCGCTATAGACGGGCACACCGATGCGCTCGGCAAGCACCTTGAGTTGCTCGATAGCGGCGGGACGATACACGTCGCAAGCCACCAGCAACGGCTTCTTGCCGCGCTCGCGCATGAGTTTGTTGGCCAACTTGCCCGTGAAGGTGGTCTTACCAGAACCCTGCAGACCCGACATCAGGATGATGGCCGGCTTGCCCTCCACGTCGAACGGAGCGGGTTCGCCACCCATGAGTTGCGTGAGTTCGTCGTGGACAATCTTCACCATGAGTTGGCTGGGCTGCAACGCGTTAATCACGTTCTGGCCCATGGCCTTTTCCTTCACGGTATCGACAAATTGCTTGGCCACCTTGTAGTTCACGTCGGCATCGATGAGCGCACGACGCACCTCCTTGAGGGTCGAAGCCACGTTGATTTCCGTGATTTTCCCTTGGCCCTTCAGTATCTTGAATGAGCGTTCAAGTTTCTCTGATAAATTCTCAAACATATCGTTGTGTTACGTGTGTGGATTTTATTATCCTAATAATTTGTTGGTCTTCGTGTCGGGGAAGATGATGCGCGGCTGGTGGGTGCGCGCCTCCTCGGGAGTCATCATAGCATAGGCAATGATGATGACGATGTCGCCCTTCATCACGCGGCGCGCGGCAGCGCCATTGAGGCACACCGTGCCCGAGCCACGTTCACCGGCGATAACGTAGGTGTCGAAGCGCTCGCCATTGTTGTTGTTCACCACATGCACTCGCTCGCCGGCAATGATGCCAGCAGCATCGAGCAGGTCGGCATCGATGGTGATGCTACCTATATAGTCCAGATTGGCATCGGTCACATGGACGCGGTGAATCTTTGATTTTAGTACCTCAATAAACATCGCTATGATTCAAAAAAAATAAAAACCGTTCTTGAGTGAAATGTTACTGCTTGTAAGTGATGTTGTCTATCTCGCGCACATCGCCGCAATACACTGTGATGCAACCCACCACATAGTCGGTCTGCTCCCAGTCCTCGATGGGCTGCAGGGTGCGGCCGTCCACGATGGAGAAGTATTCCGTCTCCATCTCGGGATAGGCATTGATGGTGGCCACCACCCAGTCGTGGGTCTGCTGCACGGTGTGATAGCGCGCAAACTCCACACTGGCCACGAGTGTGCGATAGATGGCCGGCGCCACACGGCGCACCTCGGGAGTGAGGCGCACGTTGCGCGAACTCTTTGCCAGCCCATCGTCCTCACGCACGCAGGGGCACTGCACGATTTCCAGGTCGAAGCCCATCTGTTCCACCATGGCACGAATCACGGCAATCTGCTGGAAATCTTTCTCGCCAAAGTAGGCGCGAGTGGGCTGCGTCATATCGAAGAGTTTGCTCACAATCTGGCACACACCGTTGAAGTGACCCGGACGCATGGCGCCCTCCATGACGCGCGACACAGGCCCCAAGTCAAACACGCGTGTGTCGGGCTCGGGATAGATGTCTTCAACGGTGGGCATGAAAGCAATGTCCACGCCACACTGCCGCAGCATCTCGGCATCGGCATCGGCCGTGCGCGGATAGGTGCGCAGGTCTTCCTTGTTATTAAACTGTGTGGGGTTCAGGAACACGCTCACCACCACGAAATCATTCTCTGCACGCGCACGCACCACGAGCGACTTATGGCCCTCGTGAAGCGCACCCATGGTGGGCACCAGACCTATGGTTTTGCCCGCCTCGCGAGTTGCGCCCACTGCGGCACGCAACTCATCAACTTTACTTATTATTCTCATTTCAACTTGCAAAATTAGTGCAAGGCGAGCGAAAATGCAAACTTGTTTGCAATTTTCCGAGCCGCAGCCTAATTTCGCGGGCAAAGACCGCAACATTAGTGCAAGGCGAGCGAAAATGCAAACTCCCCCAAAAACGGCTATTGATTACAAATTCTCGCAATCTTTTTCAGCGAAAATTTGCAAATTCTCACAATGTTGACCAGAAACGAGGTTTTCAGCGCGCGCGGCGGCTGGGCTCGGTGGCGGTGAGGCGGTTCGATTTCATGCGAGTGATGTACTGCTGAATGATGGCCTCAATTTGACGCTGCATATAGGGCAACTGCGGATAGTCATCCTTCTTGTCTATCAGGTTGTGCTCAAGCGAGAAGTCGTTGCGGAAGTCAAACACGCCATAGAGTTTGTTGCCGCGATACTCTATCATCAGGCTGTCGAGGTAGTACATCGTCTGTCCGTCGCGGTCGTTGAACACGTAGTTCACAAAGGTGGAGTCGGTCGAGAGCACGTCCTTGCCAAACGAGAAATAGGGTTTCTGGTAGTTGAGCAGCCCGAGCACCGTGGGGGTGATGTCGGTCTGCTGCACGAGGCGCGTCGAGTCGCACTTCACGGGCAGTTGGCCGCCAGGCGTGTAGAAGAAGATGGGGATGAGGAAACGCCCCATCTCGTTGTTGTAATCCTTGCGACTGTTCACGCCGCAATGGTCGGCGCTGAACACAAATATCGTGTTCTCCAGCCACGGCTCGTCCTTGATGCGCTCGAAATAGTGGCGTATCGAGTGGTCGGCATAACTGATGACCTTGTGCATGGGGATGTCGCCGCGCGTGAACGTGTCTTTATACTTCTCGGGGACCTTGTACGGGTCGTGGCTCGACGCCGTGAACACGGTGAGAAAGAACGGCTGCTTGCTGTGATGCGCGATGTCTATCGTCTTGTCGGCAAAATAGTCGAGGTATGGCTCATCGAAAATCGACCACACGCCATCGAAGTCCTCGTCGTGACCATACTCGTCCATGCCATAATAATGCTCAAAGCCGATGGAGTTGGTGAATGCCTTGAAGCCCAACGTGGTGTTGGGGGCACCATGGAAAAAGGCGGTGAGGTAGCCCTCGTCGCGCAACATCTGCGGCAGGCCTTGCAGCGAATTGTTGGAATACAGGAAGTAACAATAGGGGTTGAGGTAGCGCGGGATGCCGGCAAAACTCGCCGGCATGCAGTCCACCGAGCGTTGGCCGTTGGCAAAGCCATACTCAAAGCAGTAACTCTGGCGCATCAACGAGTCGAGGAACGGCATGTAGCCCTCATAGTGCCCGCCGTCACGACCACGGTTCAAATAACCGCTAAACTCCATCGAGAAACTCTCCATCAAGAAGACGACGACGTTGTATTTTCGCATCTCGCCGCCACGCGGCGTCTTGTTCTTGATGGGGTCGAAGATGGCGTCGAGTTCGTCGTCGGCAAAGAAGTGCGGGTCTTCATAGCCCTTCTTGTGGGCCGTGGTGATGAGCGTGAAGGGAGTGTTGAGCACGACGGCCGCCTCGTGGGGGCGCTTGCAGTACAGGTCGGCGGAGTCCTGGCGCAACGGGTGCATCTTCATGCCCAAGCCACCACGCATGCCTGCCACCACAAACAACGCCATGAGCACAAACACCACGCCATGGACGGTATAGTACACCTTGTTCGACGGGAAATCGCTCTGCGGGCGGTCTTTCTTGATGGGATTGTAATAGAGCAGCACCACAGCCACGGCCATGAGCAGGCCGAACAGCCACACCTGCCAGTAGCCCAGCATGCTGTTCAGGAAGATGGCACCGAGATTGCTCTCGCCGCCAAACTCCGAGAAGATGGTGAACGTGGTGCGGCGACCGCCAAACTCGAAGTAGGCCACATCGGCCACATTCACAGCCACTCCCAGCAAGTTGATGAGCAGGAACAGCCACTTGACCACGCGCTGATAGCGCACGGTGTGACGCGCCTTCAGCGGCAAGAACTGAAGCATAATGCACAATGCGTTGAGGTAGCACAATGCGCTCAGGTCGAAGCGCATACCGCCCCACGACATGGTCGCCAAGTCGCCCCAGGTGACACCTTGGAAGGTGTCACGGTTCATATAGTAGAAGAACCACCGCGACAGCATGTACACCGCCATCAGCAGCACGAAGTTCACCGCCATCACAAAGCCGGGCTGGCGGCGAAGACGCTCAAAGAAGTTTTTCATTTTAAAAGTCGATAATAAATATCCAAAATAGTTGCGTATATACTTGGCCTTTCGGTAATTTGCCAAAAACAAAACAGCAAAAACAAATCACCGCGACCGCAACTAGAAGGCAAAGTTCGCCAAAAATCCTGACGTCTACAAGAATTTTGCGGCAAATCTCGGCGAATTGCCTTTTCGCGAAAGCATGCCCAATCCGCAAAAGGACACCCACGACAAGGCAAATAATAGTTTTTAACGCAATTTAATCCACTTTTTT
The DNA here is from genome assembly GCA_902761475.1 of uncultured Bacteroidales bacterium. Classification (GTDB taxonomy): domain Bacteria; phylum Bacteroidota; class Bacteroidia; order Bacteroidales; family Muribaculaceae; genus Sodaliphilus. Next base: position 3,223 of record CACWKM010000039.1, on the reverse strand, counting down.
CGCACAATATTACTAAATTTGCCCGCTGACTAACAATGGCTATGCACATTATTCACATTTAAGTATATATCCTTAACGCAATGAAAAAAGTAGTATTTCTCTTGATTGCAGCATTGCTGCTGGGAGTGGGCAGTGCCACGGCACAGAAGAAAGCCGGCTCCAAGAAAGCCAAGGCCGTCGTTACCGCCAAGGCCGCAAAACCGCGTTGCTTCACCGGCACCTACGAGAACCATGGCAACGGCATGCTCGTTGATTTCCTGGCCCTCAATGTGAACCAAGAGACCGGCGAGGTCGAGGGCATGTTCAAGGATGGCAACGGCGTGGTGACCAAACTCAAAGGCAAACAGAAAGGCGCAGCGCTCGAACTCTTCGAGGCCGAGAGCAACGATTTCTTCGACGATGCCACCATGTATGATGGCGACACCGTGAAACTGACGTGCTTCACCGGCGTTTTCAAACGCACGTCGAGCGAATACAAGCCTCTCGTGGCCGAGGAACAACCCGAGGTGGAGAAGGCCGGAAACTGCACGCTCGAGGAGGCAGCCGAGAAGGTGCGCCAAGCCACTCAGGCAGCAGGACACGGATTCTAAAGAAACCCACACCCACAAGACAAAAAACGGACGAGCCAATCGGCGCGTCCGTTTTTGTCATCTCCTCTCCCATCCTCTCCCATCCTCTCCCGTCCTCTCCCATCCTCTCCCGCGATTTTCATTGAATAAATTTGGTCTTTTCCGGAATTTTTATGAAATTTGCAACTACAACAAACAATGATTTGACTATATAAAACCATGAGATATATTTATTGGGGAATTTTGGTTCTGGTTTTAGCGGCATTTACATCTTGTTCTCAGGGCACTAAGAAATATCGAATAGGCGTTTCTCAGTGTTCCGACGACATTTGGCGCAACAAGCAGAACTCAGAATTGAACATTGGCGCCTATTTTCACGACAACATCGAGTTGCGCTTTGCGGCGGCCTACGACAGCGACGAGCGCCAAATCCAGCAAATCGACAGTCTGCTGGAGTGCGGCATCGACCTGCTGATTGTCGCGCCCAACCAGGTGTCCACCATCTCGTCGGCCATCGACAGAGCCTATGACAAGGGCATCCCGGTGATTGTGTTTGAGCGAAAGACCAATTCCAAGAAATATACCGCCTACATGGGCGCCGACAACTATGAGATGGGGCGCCTGATGGGTGAATACATCGTCACCCGACTCAACGGACACGGAAAAATCATGGAGGTGATGGGGTTGAAAGGCTCGTCGCCAGCCATTGAGCGCCACGACGGCTTCGCAAGCGTCATCGCGCAACATCCGGGCATAGAGGTGGTGTCGACCCTGCAGGGCGACTGGACCGAGCCCACGGCCTACTCTATCGTGAAACAATGGCTCAACGCCCACAACGATGCGCAGGTGGATTTGGTCTTCGGCATGAACGACCGCTCGGCAATGGGCGCCCGCAAAGCATTTAGCGAGATGGGCAAGGCGCTGCCCCTGTTTTGCGGCATCGACGGCTTGCCAGGAGAGGACGGCGGCATCAGGCTGGTGCGCGACTCGCTGCTCGAGGCGTCCTACATCTACCCTACCCATGGCGACCAACTGCTGCAACTTGCAGTGGACATCCTCGAAGGCAAGCCCTACGAGAAAGAGACAAAACTCATGTCGGCCTTGGTGACCCACGACAATGCGCGCGTGCTCATGCTCGAAAGCGACGAGGTGATAAGGCAGGCAAAAAACATCGAGCAATTGCACGCCAAGGCCAGCGGATACATGCGCGAACTGAGCAATCAGCGCACCCTCTCCTGGCTCTCGCTGGTGGCAGTGGCCTTGCTGCTCACGTTGCTCATAGCCATTTACATGTACTACCGGCAACGGGCGCGGCTGCACGACGAGCGCCGCAAGATGGAACGCGAGCAACTTGACTTCTACACTCAAGTGAGCCACGAACTGCGCACGCCCCTCACCCTCATCGAGGGCCCGCTCGAGCAACTCGCCGAGACGCCCGAGATGCAGCGTGCCAGCGACGAAACCAACGGCATCTTTGCCATCGTGAGGCGCAACACGCGGCATCTCACCAGACTCATCTCGAAGTTGCTCGACGTGCAAGTCGGTGCGCCAAGCGCCGAGATGGACGGCGACGAAATCGACGCGATGACGGTAACGCGACCCGTCGACACCGCCCCTGCCATCGACGACCTCGACGAGAACGCCTCAACGGTGCTCATCGTTGACGACAATGCCGACATCCGCGCCTACCTCAATTCCATCCTCAAGGCAAAGTACAAAGTGCTGGAGGCCTGCGACGGGCAGCGAGGGCAAGAAATAGCGCAAGAACTGGTGCCCGACATCATCGTCTCGGACGTGATGATGCCCAACATCAACGGCCTGGAGTTCTGCCAACGCGTGAAAACCGACGCCCTCACTTGCCACATTCCCGTGATACTGCTCACCGCCAGGGCATTGAGCAAGCATCAGATTGAGGGCTATGAGAGTGGCGCCGACGCCTATATCACAAAGCCTTTCTCGAGCGACTTGTTGCTCGCCCGCATCGCCAACCTGCTCCAAAGCCGCCACCAACTCAAGGACCTGTGGAGCACCCAGCGCCCCGCCGACGCTGGCAGCGAGACATCGGCAGCCGCCTCTGGCCACATCGACGACCCCTTCATCGAGCGATTCAAGACCATCCTGGAGAGCAAGATGAGCAACAGTGAACTGAGCGTGGAGGACCTGAGCCGAGAGATGGGACTTAGCCGAGTGCAACTATATCGCAAGATTAAAGCCATCACTGGCAGCACGCCGGTGGACTTGCTGCGCAAGGCGCGACTGCAAGCCGCCCACCAACTGCTCACCACCACGGCAATGACAGTGAGCGAGATTGCTTACAAGATTGGCTTCGGGTCGCCGTCCTACTTCACCAAGTGCTACAAGGACGAATATGGCACGGTGCCCGGCGAGAGCCGCAAGAAATAACGCACGCACCACGGCCAAGCGACGATAAGACCACCATATCGCATTTTTTTCTAAATTTTTGTGCTAAATTGCAGAAATTTAGAAAATTATTGTATCTTTGCGATTGTAATATACACAACCATAATTATCAAGTCATGGAAGACAATTATCAAGAAATGGAATTATTCCGCATCAACCAAGAATTAGAGCAGCATCGGCTCAATCAGGATTGGAACAACGAAACCAAACCAAGCCGCCGGGGGTGGTTGGTG